>CAZXIP010000081.1:0-7848 GCA_964640755.1 uncultured Smithella sp.
CCTCGTTTCAACATCTGCAACACTCTGATATGACATTAATTCATTAATCCTTTCTAATATTCAGCCCTTGATAAAAGCATGTCGGCCCGGCTCCCCGGTGTATGGCATTGTCCCGCGGTGGCGCCAATCCCCTTCCTGAATCAAACGGCGGGAGGGAATCATAAAAAGGCCAATTCCGGCATTGGGTTTCCGGATCTTCTTTCCGGTCTTTTCGTTCTTGACTTTTCCTTCGGGGAAATCATATAGCAAACGTTACATAACTACTTCACACATTTATGCTTTATATTGGCAAGGGGTTTCTTTTGTCAACATAATAAGAAGAGGATGTGTTTATCGTGTGAATATCGTTGGAATGAAAAAAGAACGTTTGACTTCACAAAAAACAATGTGCTATCAGCGGAAAATTTTATCGAGCTGAGAGCGCCATATTAAATTCTTGATATCATTAAGGAGAATCATCAATGACGTGGGATGCTATTGCCAATATATTTCAGGGTGTTACAACTTTAGTGAATTCGTTCTCCCATGATCCCAAAATGGCCATTGCCAGAATCGGCCTGATCGGGCTGGGATTATTGCTGATCTACATGGGTAAAAAGGGATATCTGGAAGCCTTGCTGATGATTCCCATGGGTCTGGGCATGGCCACGGTGAATGCGGCTATCATGTTTTTTGATCCCCTGAAACTCCATGGTGGAATGGGAACTCTTTTTGTGGAGGCGCAAGCCGGGGCAACGGCGGATGCCGTGAAAAACGCTGCCGAATTGATGACCATTTTACAGATTGACTGGCTGCAACCCATTTATACTTATACCTTCAGTAACGGATTAATCGCCTGCCTCGTTTTTATGGGAATAGGGGCTCTTCTGGATGTGGGTTACGTCATGGCCAGGCCCTTTCAGAGTATGTTCATTGCCGTTTGCGCGGAGTTGGGAACAATTGTTACCTTTCCCATTGCCCAGTTGTTTGGTTATACGCCACAACAGGCTGCAGCTATTGCCATCGTCGGCGGCGCGGACGGACCAATGGTTCTATTTACCTCCTTGCGACTGGCGCCGGAACTTTTTGTTCCCATTGCCATTATTGCTTATCTTTATCTGGGTTTTGCTTATGGGGGTTATCCCTACCTGGTCAAATTGATGGTTCCGGAAAAACTTTTGGCGATCAAACCCGCGCCACCGAAAAAGAAAAGAAATATTACTTCCGGGGAGAAAATGCTTTTTGCCGTTGTAGCATGCGTCTTTCTGTCCTTTCTGCTTCCGGTTGCCGCCCCGCTGATCTTCTCATTATTCTTCGGCGTGGTGGTTCGTGAATCCGGCGTGAAGGAATACATTCATCTGTTACAAGGACCGGTCCTCTATATTTCGACGATGTTTCTGGGAATGATTCTGGGGGTATTGTGTGATGCCAACACGATTATGGACCCCAAAGTTTTACCCCTGCTGCTTCTGGGCATTTTGTCACTTCTGATCTCCGGCATCGGCGGCATAATGGCCGGGTATGTCCTTTATTTTGTTACAGGCGGTAAATTTAATCCCGCCATCGGCATTGCCGGTGTGAGCTGCGTGCCGACCACGGCCAAGGTGGCACAGAAGGTGGTTTCCAAAGTCAATAAATCAGCCATTATTTTACCGGAAGCCCTGGGCGCAAATGTCAGCGGCGTGATTACTACGGCGATTATTGCCGGTATCTTCTGCAGTTTGCTTGCCAAATAAAAAAGGAGAAAAAATATGAGCGGATGGGGTGAAGCCTTATTGACTTATGGATTGACAATCATCATATCTTTTTGTGTCGCCGGCATGATACACTTGATGGTCGTGCTGCTGGAAAAGCATTCTAAAAAGAAAAGTTAGTTATCTCGGGTGCACCTTCGGGCCTTGCCGGACTTTTCGTCAGATATTACGGCCTTGAAATTCGGCGTAAATTCTGTTTAACCTGTCCGGTGAAGGATTGTTTCATATGGCAACAAAATCAAAACCCGTCGAGCAGACCAATCCATGGGTTTCGTCAGCGCTGAAGGTCAATCTGGAAAGGACGGCCACGGACGTCCGGATTCCCCAGCAATACGCGCCGCTTTTACAGATTGTCCGGGACCACTACGGCCTGCAGAAAAAAACCCGCGAGATGCTGACGGAGCTCAATCATCCTTATGTAAACTGGGATTACGTCCTCAAAGAACTCAAGTCCATCTCCATTGGTGATTTTTATATCTACAATAATCACCCGGAAGGCCTGTCCGCTTTATCCATTCTGTTGACAATTTATTTCGATGTCCTGAAATCCTCCGCGTCCGATGATGTCAAAGACAGTGCCATTCATTATCTTTTCGATTATGCGGACGCGATTATCATGCACAGCAATGAATTTCTGGAGAGAAACCTGTCTTTGTTCCCGGGATTCATTGATTCTCTCATGGAAATTGCCGATGCGGAATCGGGTCTGTTTAAAAAATGCTCCTCTTATCTGAAACGAATCATCCGGGCCATCACGGAAAAGAAGGTCAATCTCTCCACGCCGGTTTTCGACAGGCTGCTGTACAAGATGTTCAGGGCAACCTATTCATTCTGGCTGACCCAGCCCGATCCCGCCCTGTGGCTCATCGTGGAACGTGGCACCGGCGCGACGTTCGATGAGAAAGCCTATCTTGAGCTGGCGGAGCCGCTCAGCCATTCCCGTTTCCACCGGCTGATGCTGCAGGTCGAAGAGCTGCGTCCCCGTGACGGAGAGATCGCCGGCGCGAACATCGGTGAGTTTCTGTCGCTGCCGGATTATTTCCAGATTATCGACGGCTACCTGCATGTGGCGGACCAGCTGGAGAAATCCAGGGCCTATCAGGGCCACCATCTGGTGAAACTGGATTTTCTTTTCGGTGTCATGTCTGTCCCGGGGCTCAAGGATATCCATGTCAGCGCCATGCGTGAAATCAATTATTCACTGAAAATGGTTTTTCAGGAGGAAAAGAAGGAAAAGCTGGACGATTTTGTCCGCCGGATTTTCACGTTTTTAAAAAAGAACACTTCGCAGAATGAATTCCGCGGCGCAGGCATCGACTGCATCGTCACCACGGCCAGGGAAGTATTCGCGCAGAACAATCACCCGCTGGTAGAGACATTCATTGACGAGTTGATCGCCTACGGATTTGAACGTCCGGAAATCCAGGGATCAACGACAGAATGGCAAGTGCAGGTCAATCCCGAACACGTTCGAACCATCCGGGCATGGCTGGAGATTATTGCCATGAAACCCCGCTGGACGAAGCGATTGATTTCCGCCCTGATCGTCAATCTGAAAATCGGCGGGATTTTTATTCGCGACACGGATTTGATCCAGCGGGATATTTCGAGGCTTCTCAATACGGATATCGCGCCCGCCTTCAATCTGATTAAACAGCTTTTGCGTATCTTTCCCGTGTATTTCAGCGAAATCGGCGCGGAAGGTGAACTGCGGGACATTACCACCCGCGTAGATGAAATTTCCTTCCGCAACGACCGCCTGATTGACTTTTTCAGAAAGCAATCCCATGTCGAAAGCAACAGCCTGCTGGTCGAATTCACCGAACATATCTTTCACTACTGGTTTTCCGGTGACAAAGAATTTATCCGCAGGAATATTCCGGATGAAGTGTTTGACCAGGTGAAAAATTCCGGGGAATATTTTGACGGCATGCATCACGCCTTTGTGCAGCTGTTTCCGAAGGCGGGCAATGAACCGAGAAATTTCCTGGAATGGGATGACGGAAAAATTGCCAGGGAGATTCAGCAAATCCGGGATATTTCGGAAGTGGATCGGGAGCGCGTGTCCCTGATGATCCGCATCTATCAGTTGATCCATAAAAAATATTATCCTCAGTATTTTGATTTGCTCAAAGACCTGGAAGCCGTCAATATTTTTGCCGGACCGGACATTGTGTCGCTCAGGCAGTCGTTGAAAACGAAAAATTATCACCGCAGCCTGTCACTGATCCTGAAATTCCTGGCTGTGCTGAAAGCCAGGGTGCTTTCGGAAAAGAAAACCCAGTCCTTTGAGAATATCTATCATAAACGTCATATTGCGGCGGGCATTCCGTCCATGTACGGGACCTATCACGAGGAAAAATTCGACGCGATGGGAATCATCCTGCGCCTGGAGAGCCTGGGCGGTATGCTGTTTGAAGAGCTGATTCAATCCCTGAATCTGAAGTTCATCACCAAGCGTACGATCGTCAAAGTTCACACCTACCTGTGGCTTTATCTCTCCGCACTTGAACTGGAGGGGATTTCCACGGAAGGCTTGGTGGCCAAAGTAAAATTTGTGACAAGCGCGCTGCCTGTCAAACAATTTTCGGCTGAACAGTACCTGGATATTTTTAGGTTCATTTCCAAGGGCATTCAGGATGTGATTCGCGATTACTATATCGATGCCCACAGCGTCAATCTGCCGGTGATCGTCCGTCAGATCAAGGCGCCTGCACAGGATGCCGGTGTGAAAAGCGAATCGATCCGGAGCGATGAACTGGTTTATCAGGAATCAGAGAGTTTTATTCGCAGCATGATTTCGTCCGCTTTCGGCCTGCAGGTGCTGGACAACTTCGTTCAAGCGGTCATTAAAACACTCAATGCGGAACTGGAAAAATTCAAGGATAACAAGAGAATCCTCAATCTGCTGATGGATTATAATCCCGAGCTGGCAGTCTGTCCCATTTACGGTAAAAATGCCAAAATGGACAATCAGATTCTTCTGGGGAATAAAGGCTATTTTCTCAAAAAGCTGGTTTCGTTTGGCTTCCCGGTGCCGCCGGGGTTTATCATTACCACGGAAGTCTTTCGGGGATATGATGCCGTTTACGGCTATAAGTATCTTTTCCGCGACCTGGCCGACCGCATCAATAAACAAATTTCCGATCTGGAAAGAAAAACAGGCCGAAAGTTCGGCGATCGCAGCAACCCCCTGCTTTTATCAGTTAGGAGCGGAGCCACGGTTTCTCTGCCGGGAATGATGCGCTCTTTCCTGAATGTCGGCATCAACGCGACCATCGCGGAAAGCCTCGGAGGCAGAAAGGACTTTCAGTGGGCGGCGTGGGATTCCTACCGCCGTTTCCTTCAGACCTGGGGCATGTTCCACGGGCTGAGCCGGGACTTTTTTGATGCCATTATGGACGGCTTCAAACAGAAACATGGTGTTGAGAGAAAAATTCAGTTTTCGCCCGATCTGATGAAAACGATTGCGCAGTCTTACAAGAAAGGCATTCAGGATAACGGCATTCCGCTGGCGGATGATCCGATGCGACAGCTGCGCCATGCTATTTTGCAGGTTTTTGATTCCTGGTATTCCGAGCAGGCTAAAATTTATCGTCATCAAATGCGTTTGTCCGATGAATGGGGGACAGCCGTAATCCTGCAGGCGATGGTTTTCGGCAATCTCCACGAAAAATCAGGCTCCGGTGTTATTTTTACCCGCGACCCTAAAAGCACGTCCTCCGATGTAACGCTTTACGGTGATTTTATTTTTGGCGTCCAGGGAGATGACATTGTTTCCGGTCTCGTCGAAACGTTTCCCATCTCCGAAAAACAGCGGATAACCGAGCATCCGCATACCAACATTTCCCTCGAAGTTAGGTTTCCGGACATTTATGCCGAACTGGTCAAAATAGCGGAAATCATCATTTACGAAAAGGGTTTCAATCACCAGGAAATGGAATTTACGTTTGAAGGTCCCCGAAAAGATCAATTATTCATTCTGCAGACCCGTGACATGGACCAGATCAAAACCAAGACCCTCAGGCGTTTTAAAGACACCCCACTGCTGGCGTCGGCCCTGCTGGGTACGGGGATTGGTGTGAGCGGCGGCGCGCTTTGCGGCAAGGCGGTTTATTCCGAAAAGGACATTAAACGGTTCCGTGAGAAGGAGCCGAAAACGTCTCTGATCCTGGTGCGTCCCGATACGGTTCCTGACGATGTCGGCGTTTTGCTGCAGGTGGAGGGGTTGCTGACAGCCAAGGGCGGTGCGACCTCCCATGCCGCCGTGACGATTCCGCAGCTCAGTAAAGTCGGTGTTGTCGGCCTGGGGAAACTGAAGGTTTACGAATCGGAGGGCTATGCAACGATTGAAGGACAAACGATCAAAACGGGCGATTTTATCTGCATCGACGGCTGGAGCGGCGCCCTTTATCTGGGAAAGCATGAGAGGGAAACGGAAAAGTATTACTCGATTACCCTGTAGGGTTTTTTCAGGCAGGTTTTGCCTTTGATCACGGTTCAAAAAAAAGAAAACTGTTTTTCCCGCGTGTTTTTTTTATCCTGTACATGGCCTCGTCGGCGTGCCGTATCAATGTGTCGGAATCATCGCCATGATCGGGATATAAAGCGACTCCAACACTGAAACAGACACGTTTGGTCACGTTTGTTCCGGAGATGGCGATTGGTTTAGTGAACTTATCAAAAAGATGGAAAATGATATTTTCAATGTGCTCTCTGTGGACAATGTCCGTCAGGAGAATCAGGAATTCATCACCGCCGAATCGGGAAATGGTGTCATTTTCCCGCCGAACGACTTCTCTTAGCTTGCCTGCGATTTCAATCAGCAGCTTGTCGCCGATTTCGTGCCCGTGCTGATCATTGACATTTTTGAAGCCGTCAAGATCCATAAACAAAAGGGCCAGCTTTTCGTTTCTTCTTTTGGCCGCGACGATGGCCTGTTCCATACGATCCATCATCAGTTTTCTGTTGGGCAGGCCGGTAAGCGTGTCGTTGTATGCCAGCTGCATAACCCTTCCTTCGGTCAGGTCAACAAAATTACCCAGCAGGGCCTGCTTTTCATTCATGTGAATGAGGGCGACTGAACCCAGAATCCATTTGATCTTTTCATCCTTTGTCATGACGCGAAACATGAAAAACGTTTGTACATGGTCCGTGTAAGCTCCCTGGATGCTTTTTGTAACGTGCTCCCGGTCCGCTTGAAACACGATGTCTTCGGGGGCCATGTTTCTCAACTGTTTCTGGGAAAATCCGACAATCTCAGAAAAGGCTTTGTTGGTGAAAATTAATTTTTCATTCTGGATGATGGAGATGCCGAAAGGGGACATATTCAGCATGATCTGCATGAACTCGTTGAGCTCGTTAACCTGCTTGGTGGCTGACGCATACTGGATCCGCAGCCGTTTATTTTCGCTGATCATTTTTTCCAGCTGCTCTTCGATCCTGTTCGGAACGATTTTAATTTTTTCCTGTTCCTTTGACACGTCTTATCACCAATCTTTGGTCTGGCGCCCGTCGTCATCTGGTCATGTTTTGAACGACGACTTACAGGGCTTTGTGATCATTGTTAGAAAAATCTGTCTGACGCACTTCCCGGTTTGTGGAAAAATCCCCCCGCTTTTCGTGTATGAAAAACGGGGGCGTCATAATCCTTTTGCCGCTTATTGAATATTCTTGTGGATGTATTCGGTCAAATCACCCATCCGGTTCGTGTAGCTTCCATATTCGTTGTCGTACCAACCGAAAATTTTGGCGTGGATCACCGGCATCTTCAGGGTTATGTCTCCAAGGCTCCGGAGGAGATCTGCGGGCAGATCGGGGACATGAGAAAGATCAATCGGAATGAAGGCGGTTCTTGTGTGATTGAACTGGCCTTCAATGATGACTGCCGCGTCTTCACCGATCAGATCGGTCGAGACATTCTGCTGCATCGTGAACCGGACCAGCGGATTGTTTTGCGCGGTCTTCTGGTATATTTCATTGAGTTTTTTTGTGTCGATATTGGCCACTTCACCCGCCTTGTTCTGGCGCGCCTGGAACGTTGCGTTCAGGATGATGAGTGAAAGGGTATTGGTCGGCACCCGGATGGAATCGCCCATGAAACCGATGTTTTTCA
>CAZXIP010000082.1:0-7818 GCA_964640755.1 uncultured Smithella sp.
CCTTTTTCCTTGTTCGTTATCCCATATGTTCAATCAGTATTTTTATCCCGATACCGATGAGAACCAGCCCTCCGAGGATTTCGACTTTCCTTCCGAAGATTTTTGCCAGACCTTTGCCGAAAATCATACCGACCGCCGTCATAATAAAACAGACAACACCGATTATCACCGCCGGAAAGAAAACAGGGGTTTTTAGTAATGAGATGCTGAATCCGACGGCCAACGCGTCAATGCTTGTGGCAATAGAAAGCAGCAGCAACGGCCAGCCGCGCGTCTGATCTTCTCTTTCCCCGTTGATTTCTTCTTCAAATCCTTCCCGGATCATTTTTCCGCCGATCAACACCAGAAGGCCAAAAGCAATCCAGTGGTCAAAATTTTCTATCAGCCCCACAACCGTTGAACCGGCCAGCCAGCCGATCAGCGGCATGACAAACTGAAAAATACCGAAAGCAAATGATAATCGGACAACCGGAAGCCATGACCTGGCCTTATTCGCTGCGCCGATACCGATGGCCACGGAAAAGGCATCCACACCAAGACCAATCGCCAGCACAAATATTGTCAGCAAACTCATAGAAACACACAACCTTATTGTTCTTTTTTCAAATATGAATAAATTTTTTCCGCCAGCTCCCTGCCAATCCCCGGTATCCGTTGCAAATCTTCAAGGGAAGATTTCTGCACCTGACTTGCGGAACCAAAATGCGTCAGCAGGATTTTTTTGCGTTTACTGCCGATATCGGGAATCGCATCCAGGACGGAACGGAAATCCGTTTTTTGTTTCAGTCGGTGGTGATAACTTACAGCAAAGCGGTGGGCCTCATCCCGCACCCGTTGCAAAAGCGACAGGGCCGCCGGCCTTGACGAAAGATAAATGGCGTCTTTGCGTCGCGGCAGATACACGCGATCCTCTTTCCCGACCACGCTCCCCCCTGTTTTGTTTTTGGCTCTCCACCTGCCCCGTTCTTCTTTGGCAAGACCGATCACATCCAGTTTTATTTTTAATTCGTTCAGGACAGATAGTGCAATGTTGAGCTGGCCCTTGCCGCCGTCGACAACCACCAGATCGGGAAGGGCGTCATCGCCGGTAAACCGCCGCTTCAGCACTTCCCGCATCATTCCGTAATCATCCGGCTGGTCAATCGCCTTGATGCGAAAACGTCTGTATCCTGATTTGTCCGGGTCCCCGTCCTGAAATGTCACCATCGACCCTACAGCGTTCTGGCCGCTGATATTGGAAATATCATAGCATTCTATCCGCCGCGGCAATTTCGTCAAAGACAATTTTTCCTGCAGAATCCTCATTACCGCGGTTTTCTGTGCTTCTTTCTTCCGGTCCGACGCCAGAAGTTCACGGGCATTGGCATCGGCCATATCGAGAAGCGCTTTTTTTACGCCACGCACGGGAACCGTAAGCCGCACTTTTTTTTCTTTCTGATCTGCCAGCCATTCGGCAATTACCTTTTCATCGGGAAGATCATCGGGAAGAATAATTTCATCCGGTATATTGGAACTGTCGTAGTACTGTTTCAACACCGAAGAAATAATTTCTCCTTTATCCGCTTGCGTTTTCACTGGAGTGAAAGATTTGCTGCCCAGCAACTTACCGCCTCGCACAAACAAAATGCAGAATTGATAAACATCCTGATCAACAAAGAAACCGAGCACATCCTGATCCCCGACACCGACTGAATCGACATTTTGCTTTTCCAGGGCATGTTCAAGCGAATGGATCCGGTCTCGCAGACGTGCCGCTTCCTCATAATTTAGATCCTGCGCCGCTTCTTCCATCTGCTTTTTCAAATCGGATATCAGCTCGCGACGGCGCCCCTGCAGGAAAGACACGGTACTGTCAGCCAGTTTCCGGTAGGCCGATTCATTGATGAGACCGCTGCAGGGGGCAAGACACCGTCCAATCTGATATTCAAGGCAGGGCCGGGTGCGTGATTGAAAAATCCGGCTGCGGCAGGTGCGCAGGGGGAATACCTGCTGAACAAACCGCAGGGTTTCCTTTGCCGCCATCCCCGAAGGATACGGACCAAAATACAGTGCGTCATCATTCAACCTTTTGCGCACCAATTGCAGACGCGGATAGGGTTCCTTTGGATTCAGGGACAGGTGGTAGTAGGTTTTATCATCCCGCAGAATAACATTGTAGCGCGGACGGTGTTTCTTGATCAGATTGTTTTCCAGAATCAGCGCTTCTTTTTCCGTGGTCGTCGTGATGAAGTCAATATCATGGACCCGCGCCATCAAAAACGGCGCCATCGGCCTTGTATCCCTTCCGGTCAAATAAGAAGTAATGCGGCTTTTCAGGTCATTGGCTTTCCCGACGTAGATCACCCTGCCCCGCTCATCGAGCATAAGGTAAACACCGGGGCTGCGCGGCGCGGAAACCATTTTTTCTTTAAAGGCACTGTTTTCTACCATATTCATTTCACGTTTTATTCCCGCCCTCTATTTCCCGGTTTTGCCGCAAATCATCCAGGACCGTCCTTAAAATATCCGGTTTATTCGTAAAGATGCCGTCCACACCCAGGGCATGGAAACGCTTCATGGATTTTTCATCATTAACCGTATAGACATTGACCGGAATGCCGTTTTGCTTCAAATCGGCAAGCCATGTCCTGTTGAGCTCGCGGCGGGAGCAGTTGAACGCATCCCCGCCCAGCGAAACGACAATTTCGGAAGGCAATTGCGCCTCATAATATTTTTTCTCAAACAATACGGCTACCGGTGCCTGCCCGTCAAGATGCTTGAGATGCCCGAGGGCGCGGGGATCAAAACTGGAAAATACAACATGATCCTGTATTCCGATCTGATTGACGATCTGCAGACATTTTTCCTCTATTCCGCCTTGAATTGCATCTCTCACCGCTTCTGTTTTGATTTCGATATTGACGGCAATCCTGTCTTTGCAGAGACTCAGCACATCAGCTAGCATTGGAATTTCCGCCCCGCTGAACTTTTTATCAAACCAGCTTCCTGCATCAAGTTTTTTCAAATTGACAAGAGCATAGTCAGTAATTCTTCCCCGGCCATTCGTGCAACGCGTTATGTCCTCATCATGAAAAACAACGACCTCACCATCCAGCGTCAACTGAACATCGAGTTCCGCCATGTCCGCACCCATGGCGATAGCCCCCTCAAACGAGGCAATCGTATTTTCCGGATAATAAGCAGAAGCGCCGCGATGAGCGATGATGGTCAACGAATCGGCAGAACTCACATTTTGCGCCCTGCCATCCCCATCGTCGCGGTCGTTATATGTAAACAGATGATAAGGCCTGAACATGTCCATCTCCGGATTTCTTTTGATGTTAAAAGCCGGAATCATTCCTTCTTTTTCACGCTACTGTGTTACCGGTCCGCCGCTGTATGAACCTGTGCAACGGATCCCTGAACAGTCGGTGTTGAGCATTTCATAAATCATCGGTCCGGCGTTATTTCTTGCTTTGAAATGACCCACACCGTCGGCATCACCTCCGGAGAGGTATGCGGGCCGCCACTCGTCAAAGTTGAAATTCCTTTTTCTTGCCTTCTGTCCTGCTCCGATATTCAACTGGGCACGCACATTTTCAGAATTTTCAAACAGCGCCCCCTCATTGCAGATTCGATATCCCCGCGCGGTCGTGCAGTGAATCTGGTCATGATATCCGGCATGCAGCGCATAAAATATTGTTTCCGGATGGTACGCCGGCATACGCCTCAGGCTCATCGGCCCTTCCGCCCCGGTCCAGCGGTTAAATCCCACAGCTAATCTCGAATCCGGGTAAAAACCGAAAATATATTTATTGAAAAGATTTTGAGAACCGCAGGTGGCAAGATAAGGATTGCTGAATCCCGCGGCAAGGCACGAAGGAAGCCCGCGGATGCCACCCGCTATATTGACAAACCGCCGAACACCGGCCCAGCCTTTTTCCCCGCCATGAAGATTATCCTCATAGGTCAGGGCGGCCAGTGTCATGGACACGCCCAGCGAGTGTGCCACAATATTTACCTCTTTTTTACCCGTGTAGTTTTTGACGGCTTCAATAAACGCGATAATGATATCGTACTTTCGGGGGTTATGGTAATTGGTTCCGGGAGACCTCTGCTCAGCAGGTGACAAGTAGGTTATCCCAAAAAGCTCGCAGTCATTGTAGCCGCGCGCTTTGAACTCCTGATATACTGAGCGAGCCGGCATCCCTTTATAATTTGCGGGTGAATCCCAGTTGATCGCCCGGTCTCCATTGCCGTGAACAAAGATCACCGGCGTGCGCGAGGCGCGGCACGCTCCACCGCCGAAACCGCCGAAACCGGTTTGAGGATTGAAACCGCCTGCAAACTGAAAATCCGGGCCTCCGCATTTCGGGTAGCTAAATGTCCCGCAACTAAGCCCGAAAGCAGTACCCTCAACGATCAGAAAGCACCAGACCATCGACAATAAAATAAAACGCCTGCGGAAAATCAAGTCTCAACACCCCTGGAAATCAGACTCTTGCAGTTCGGATAAGTCTCTTACAAAAAACCTTTAATCCGGGATATTTTTAACATATTTAATCCATGAATTCTTTAACTATTTCTACTTTTTTCATTACCCATGTTTTTTCTTTATTCCTTTAACCTTGAACCTTGAGCCTCAAGCCCTTTTTTCTAATGCGCTTCGTCCCAGTTTTTGCCGGAGGCAATTTCCACTTTCAACGGTACTTTGAGCTTAATGACTTCTTCCATCTCTTTTTTGACGAGGTTCATGACTTCTTCTTTTTCCCGGGCCGGTGCTTCAATGACCAGTTCGTCATGCACCTGCATTATCAACCGCGAGGAAAGCCCCTTTTGAGTCAACAGACAATCAATATTGACCATTGCCACCTTGATCAAATCGGCGGCGCTTCCCTGGATCGGGGCGTTGATGGCCATTCGTTCCGCAAACTGCCGGACAGATGGAATCGAGCTTTTCAGTTCCGGCAGATAGCGGCGGCGGTTCAGCAGTGTGCAGACATAACCGTCTTGCCTCGCCCCTTCCAGAATGCCGTCCAGGTAAGCCCGCACTTTTTTATAACGTGCAAAATAACCGTCAATGTAAGCCTGCGCCGTTTTCTGCGGCACTCCCAGTTCTTTGGCCAGGCCAAAAGCGCTCATGCCATAAAGAATACCGAAGTTGATGACTTTGGCCTGCCGACGCATATCGGGACTGACCATCTGCGGAAAAACGCCGAAAACATCTGATGCTGTTCGCGTATGAATATCTTCGTCAGAGGCAAAGGCTGTAATCAACGCGTCATCTTCCGATAAATGCGCCAGCACCCGAAGCTCGATTTGTGAATAATCGGCGGAAATCAAAAGACAGCCGGGCGCGGCAATAAAGGCCTGGCGGATCCTTTTGCCTTCCAGCGTCCGGATGGGAATGTTCTGCAAATTGGGATTGCTGCTGGAAAGCCGGCCGGTGGCGGTCACGGTCTGATTGTAGGAGGTATGGATCCTCCCGGTCTGCGGATGAACAAGTGCCGGAAGTGCATCCACATAAGTGGATTTCAGCTTGGACAGTGAGCGGTAAGCCAGGATTTCGGCCGGCAGCTCGTGGCTGCGAGCCAGGTCAGACAACACATCCACATCTGTCGAATAGCCTTCCTTTGTCTTTTTCCCTTTCGGAAGGTTGAGCTTTTCAAAAAGAATTGTCTGTAATTGTTTCGGGGAATTGATGTTGAATTTTTCTCCGGCCAGACGATGAATCTTTTCTTCGGACAGGGATAGCAACTGCATCAGTTCTTCGGACATTTGTTTTAAAAGGACCGTGTCCAGCAGAACTCCTTTTTTCTCCATGGCGACCAGTGTGAACAAAAGGGGCATTTCGACATCACGGAAAAGCGAAGCGGCTCCCGCCTCCTCCAGCCTGCCCTGAAGTGCCTGCGCCAATGCCAGAATTGCTCCGACCCGCCGGCTTGCATAATCTGCCATCTTATCGACCGGCACCACTGCCAGCGGATAGGTTTTGCCCCTGCCGCCCGCCACTTCAGCGGGTGTTGGAATTTGTTCATGGAGATATTCCCAGGTTATTTCATCAAGCTCGTAGGTTTGCCTGGCCGGATTGAGCAGATAGGCGGCCAGTTGAAGGTCCTCGCCGGCCGTTACCTCAAGACCCTCCAGGCAAACAAGCGCTGTTTTCAGATCATAAAAATATCTTTTTATTCGTGTGTCGCCAAACACCGGCGCCATTGCGTCAAGAACTTCTTTTGCTGTCAACTGTTGTTTTGCGTTTGTATGTCCCAGGGGAAGATAGAAGGAGTCCCAATCCGTACAAAAAGACATGCCGATTAATACCGGCGGCGGATTCTTTTCCCAGATGATCTCACAGGCAACCCGTTTGCTGCGCTGCAGTTTTGCGGCCAATTCCGATAACACCGCGCCATCCGCAATAATACTGCATTTCTTCACCGGCGCGGCGGCATTTCCCTTTATCTGATGCAGAAGGGAGGAGAATTCAAATTCACTGAAAAGGCCGGCCAGTAATTCCCTGTCCGGCTCGCGTCGTGCGGCATCCTGCAAGTTAAAATCCACATCAATATCTTTGCGAATCAGTGCGAGCTGACGACTGAGCATAGCCTGCCCCGCATGCTGCCGAATTTTCTCGCGGAGTTTCACGTTGTGCAGCTTCTCCGCGTTTTCAACAACCGCTTCAACCGAGCCGTACTCTTCGATGAGACGGTGCGCTGTCTTCGGACCGATGCCCGGGACACCGGGAATATTGTCGGATGTATCTCCCATCAGTCCCAGGATTTCCACCACCTTTTCCGGGCCCACACCGAATTTTTCTTTCACAGCCGCCGCGTCATAGGTTTTATCTTTCATCGTGTCAACCATAGTGACACGATCGTCAATCAGCTGCATCAAATCCTTGTCTCCGGAAATGATAGCCGTGCGCCAGCCCTTCTCACTCGCCTGAACCGTAAGCGCCCCGATCAGATCATCTGCCTCGATACCCTGCTTTTCCAGAACACAAATGGAAAAAGCACGGACAACATCTTTAATCGATGGAACCTGGGGAATCAAATCATCGGGCATGGGTTTACGCGTAGCTTTGTAATCGTCAAATTCGCCATGACGCGTTGTGGGTCCTTTGAGATCAAACGTCACAACAATGTAGTCCGGCGCAAGATCACGCAGCAGCTTCATCAGCATGGTGGTGAAACCGTAAATGGCGTTGGTGGGAAAGCCCTTGGAGTTGGTCAGGGCGGGAATCCCGTAATAGGCACGATAAATATAATTGCTGCCGTCCACCAGTGCCAGCAGTGGCGGGGAATTTTGTTCAGTCATTAAACATTCCGCTTTGATAATATATGCGTGCCTTCTCCGTCCGATGCGAAGACAGGCACGCAAAAGATTAAGACTATTACGGCAACAATGGATCCTATTCTGACTGTCTCTGTTCTCTTTCCGCCTGCTGCCTTAATTGATCGGCCATTTGCTGGGCCTGCCTGCGCATCTCGTCGGTGGATGCGGCCATATCCTCTGCCGACTGCCGGTATTCTTCACCCATCTGCCGCCATTTTTCCATGGATGATGCCATATTTCTGGCTTTGTATTCTGCATAAAAACCGCCAAGAGCAAAGACCAAACCAATAATACCAAAAACAAGCCACGCTTTTTGTGAAGGAAGGTTATGGACATGAACACTTGCCATGACGATGTAAAATGTAAAAATGGCCATACTGACAAGACCGCCCGCATAGGGAACCGCGCCGAGAATTGTCGTAATGGGAGACAGAGCCATCAGGTATGCGCCGCAGCGATAGGCTGTTTCATAGTTTTCCTGGGAGCCCATTAATTTCCAGATGACGA
>CAZXIP010000083.1:0-7758 GCA_964640755.1 uncultured Smithella sp.
GGCGGCCGCAGCCGTAACAGTGGCTTAAATCATCCGGGTAATAATCCTGAAATGCCTTCTTTGTCATATCATTTCCTCTATCCTTTTCCCTTAAACCTCATGCGTTTAATTCTGTTGTTGTCTTGGGATTGTTAATCCGATCGATAATGTCCTGCAGAATTTTCCCCGTCGGCGTTTCCGAGGAATGGCCGATAAATACTTTTCCGGAATCCCCGGAGTGTGCAATGTTGGGATCCATGGGAATCGCGCCCAGAAACGGAACGTTCATATCGGAAGCGATTTTTCGGCCGCCGCCTTCCGGTAAGATTTGCGTAAGCTCACCGCATTTAGGGCAGACAAAGCCGCTCATATTTTCCACCACGCCCAGCACCGGCACATGGACTTGCTGACAGAAGCTGATGGATTTACGCACATCGATTGCCGCTACACGTTGCGGCGTTGTTACAATGACGGCGCCGTCCAGCGGTTGAATCAACTGGCACAGCGATAGAGGTTCGTCACCAGTGCCTGGAGGGGCGTCCACAATCAGATAATCCAGATCGCCCCAGTTAACGTCTGTTAAAAACTGTTTGATGACGCCCATCTTCATCGGACCGCGCCAGATCACCGCGTGATCGGGGTTTTGCAGCAGAAAGCCGATGGACATCACTTTCAGTCCGCCACATTCCACCGGATAGAGCTCTCCTTCGGTGCCCTTGAGGGTTTCATTTTCCAGGCCCAGCATGGTAGGCACACTCGGGCCGTGAATATCGACATCTAAAAGCCCAACGCGCAGGCCGTTTAAGGCGAGCGCCGTTGCCAGATTCACCGCTACCGTGCTTTTGCCGACGCCTCCCTTGCCCGAGAGCACCACGATTTTATGCTGAATGCGGCAAAGCCTCGCCTGAAGGCGCCGGCGATCGGCATGGTCCTGATCTTTTTCACCCTGTCTTTTCGATTTGGCGGAACAGCTGGAGTCCCCGCATGAATCACACGTTTTCTTGTTTTCCACTTCACTATCCTCCCCTTACTTATTCTTTTTTCTAAATAATCGTCGCAGGCAGCGGCCAGCGTGTTCGCCGCCAGAAGCGCGCAGTGCTGAAGATCTTCAGACAATCCTTTCAGGGCGTCAAGCATATTTTGTTGTTGAATGCCTTTGGCTTTCCTGGGAATTTTGCCATGGGCCAGGCAGATGCTCATTCCGCCCGCGGCAAACGACGGGCTGCACATTTTTTATTATAGACATGACTCTCTCAATTTTGCCATTATTTTGATCCAGGATTCCATCGTGTTTCCACAAGGACCGATGTTGTTTTGAAATATAGCCGTTTTTATGAAGCAATATTTCATGAAAGGCAGGATAGGAACGTGCTGATGAAACACCATGAAGAAAAAGGAAGATGGAGAGGTATTAATAAAGAAAAATAACTGGCTGGCTTGTCAGTCTGCGTATTCCACGCGGTTTCGTCCACTTTCCTTTGCACGGTACAGGGCCTTATCGGCACGGGCAATCATTGTCGGGATGTCTTCTTTTCCACCAAACTCGGTCACACCTAAAGAAACGGTAACCCTGAAGTCAGGCCGCATGTTGGGAAAGCGGTTCTGTTCAATAGTAGATCTAATGCGCTCCGCACACAGCAGAGCCCCGTTGATATTGGTTTGCGTCATGACAAGCAGAAATTCCTCCCCTCCGTAACGGCCGCAAAAGTCAGCGCTGCGGAGGCTGTTGCGGATGACATCTGAAACGGCCCTCAGGACTTCATCTCCCGTCATGTGGCCATACGTGTCATTGACGGACTTGAAATGGTCAATGTCGAGCATGGCAACGGAGAATCGGGCGCCGCCCCGGGATATTCGGTGATATTCATGTTCCAGCAGCTCCATGAGGTGGCGACGGTTGTAGACACCCGTCAGATCATCGCGGATGGACATTTCCTTGATGAGGGTAAGGGATTTTTCCAGTTCTGTACGGCTGATCCGCAGGTTCCGGCGCAACGAGCTGATGTGTCCCCCGATGATGGAGAAGGCGACAAGGACGAGAGCCAGAACCAGCCACTGGAGGTATTCAATATTCAAATTGACACTATCAGAGCGAAAATAACTTAAAAGCACAATGTCTACGCCATACGTTACAAGCGTAAATGCGCTGACATATAAAAAACTGCGGGTATTGAGCCTGTAAATGCCGAAAATCAGGATAAGGATGTACACCAGTAAAAGGATGCCGCGGGCTTCATTGGCAAAATACATTCCGTACATGGTTAACAGGATCGCCGCGCACATCTGGATGATTGTCAGACTGGGGTCTCGAAACTTTATATTCAGGCCCGTGCGGAAGATAATATACAAAATAATATTGATGGCCGGAATAAGGATCAGAAAACCGGCAATTGCCTGCCACTCCATCATGCCCCATAAATAAGCGGCGTAAGACAGACCAAAGTTAAGGGCGTAGGCGGCAGAGGCTGTAAAGAAACGGCGGATTCGAGTAGCCTGTTTGGGATCGTCTTTGGGGATAATGGAAAAACGACGAGCTTTTTTCGATAAATCAACCTGCTTGTCCACGGCTGTCATAAATTCTCCAGAATATTCAAGAA
This sequence comes from uncultured Smithella sp., assembly GCA_964640755.1. Lineage (GTDB taxonomy): Bacteria > Desulfobacterota > Syntrophia > Syntrophales > Smithellaceae > UBA8904. The sequence continues at coordinate 2,577 of CAZXIP010000083.1, forward strand.
GCAGAATAACTAAATACAGGTCTGTAGATTTTGAATGCCTGGTTCACGGGCAGGCCACTACTCCTATACATGTGCGTCAAGCCAGGATTTCAGGTCGGCCAGAACCCTGGCCCGGTCAACAGGGAGTTCATTATATACCTCATGCTTGAGGCCTTCATAGAGCTTGAATGTTTTATCCTTTGCTCCGACCATTTCGAAGAGTTCTTTCTGACCTGAAAAGGCGGTATCCTTTGAACCCAGTTGAATGAGAACAGGGACTTTGATGTTGACAGAGTTTTGTGCGCCGATGACCACAAATCTGTTCATTTCGTATGCGAGCCTTGGTGTAATGACGTTGTACACCAGGGGATCGTCGATATAAGCTTTGACCACTGTCTTGTCCCTGGAGATAAATTCCGGAGGCAGAGGGGACTTCACATGAACGGATGGCAGTATTCGGGAAAGGATCTTTGTTAACATCACGAGTATTTTGGGGATGTCCGTTCCCGGTTGCGATCCGGTGCCTGATAATATGAGGCCCTTTATTTCTTCAGTATTCTGCTCAATGTAATTCAAGGCAATCAGGCTTCCCATGGAATGGCCGAGAACAAAGTAAGGGATCCCGGGGCAATGAGCATTGATCACGTCACGGCGGAACTGTTTTTCGTCGTCAATGAATTCCTGAAAGCTTTTTACATGCCCGCGCTTGCCCTCACTCTTGCCGTGCCCGCGATGATCGTTGCCGAAAACGGCATATCCCGCAGGGACAAGTTCATTGATGACATTTGTGTAACGGTCAATGTGCTCGGCATAGCCATGGATGATGTGCACAACAGCCTTGGGTGGGGTGTCGGGAAGCCATGATTTCCAGAAGATGGATGTTCCGTCCTGGGCCTTGAGAGATCCGGACTTTGTCTGCATAATATCAGGTTCTCCAGTTGTAATATGTATTACACATTATGAAATAACCAGTTCTTTGAGTAAATGGCCTTCAATTTACATCGCAAATGCCTGATTAACCATATACAATAGCGCTTAAAAATATGCTAGAAATATTATGTTTTAGAATTCGGCTCGACGCCTTATTTCTTCTTCAGAACACGAGAGAGAGTCACCAGAACCAGTGCACCTGTTACCGCCAGTACTAGGCTTCCCGCGCTGAATCTCGTAAAGGAACCGAAGCCGAAAAAGGTTCCAATGAATCCGCCGAAAAAAGCACCCGCACTTCCCAGCAGAATTGTAAAAACAATTCCTCCGGGGCCCGGATCGGTTGTGATAAGTTCAGCAAGTATACCGACAATTATTCCCATCATAATCCACGTCAGGATTCCCATCGCAAACCTCCTTTGTTTGGCATTGGCCAATTAATGGTATGACTTTTTATTTTTCCGGTTTCTGCGCGGAATCTCAGTTGTCTCTTTAAGTATTGTGTGCCCAGGATGAGGATGCTTTTGTATTGAAACCGGAAAAACCATACGACAAAGTATCCGATGCTGTCAATAATTATTCACTGATTCCAATCAGATAATAATCCCATTGGGCCAAACCCCCGCTTGAATTTTGCACCCCTTCATGATAGCTTTTAAATATTGATGATTTCGATGAATCATTTCAGCAGAAAGGGAAAATTTGAAATATTATCCGGTTTTTTTGGACATTGCGGGCAAAAAGTGCGTTGTGGTCGGCGGTGGTGATGTGGCCGCACGAAAAATCGCACGGCTGATGGATTGCGGTGCAAGAGTCTGCGTAGTGAGCCCCGGTCTTGTCTCTGAACTGGAAGAATTGAAAAAAGATCAGCGTATCGAACATATACGGGATCAATACCGGACTGAATACCTCAACGACGCCGCTCTCGTCATTGGTGCGACCGACGATGAAAGGATCAACGCCTCGATTTCCCGGGACGCAAGGGCAAAGAGTGTTCCGGTGAATATCGTGGACGATCCGCAAAAATGTGATTTTATCCTGCCGTCGCTGATTGAACGGGGAGATCTCATGATTGCCTGCAGCACGGGAGGCCAGTCACCCGCGCTGGCTCGGCATCTGCGCGAAGAGCTGGAATCTGTCTATGGAGAGGAATACGCCGTCCTGGTATGCATTTTAGGGCAGTTACGGGCAAAAATGGAAAAAAATGCCGGTATCGGCAAAACCTGGTTTGATCAGCTGATGTCGGCCGGTTTGCTGGATGCAATCCGCAACGGGGATGCAGCCGCAACAAAGACCATCGTTCGCGCTATTACCGGTGAGGAGGTGATCCTTGGCTAATCTGGAAACGATCATGTTTGTGCCGGCTCTTGCCTGTTGTGTGCTGGCCATGACGGGTTATCTGTTTTCCCTGATGGTGAAGAAAGTCTCGCTGGCCAGGGTGTCTACCTGGATTCTGGCGGCCTCGCTCATTTTCCTGTCACTGTACCTTCTTCTGGCAGCCGTTCATTCAACAGGCTGGGACTATTTCGGATCCCGCCATTTTTTGTCTATCTATGCCTGGGCGATTGCGGGAATTTTTCTGGGATCGCAATTTAAAAGCAAGACCCGATTGCTGGGCGCTTTCGTTGTTCCGTTCATTTTACTGCTGCTGATTGCCGCGGCCGGTTACGGTTCGGATAAAAATCTGGTGCCGCCCCAGTGGCAGAGCTGGCTGACGAATCTACACCTGGTGCTGGCAATTGCCGGAGAAGCCCTCTTTGTCCTGGCGTCGGCGGCCTCAGCGATGTTCATCATTCAAAACAGTCTCCTCAAACGAAAAAAACCGGGCAAGATGGGCAGACTTTTGCCGTCGCTGGCTGAACTGGACCGGATCAATCACCTGGGACTGTTGTGGGGATTCCCTTTATTGACCGTGGGAATGATCGCGGGCACGGTTTACGCAGCATTTGTCTGGGGCGGCCGGTGGCCCGCCGACCCCAAGGTCATCTGGTCTTTTGCCGTCTGGGCGGTTTATGGATTTTTGCTTCATCAGCGTCTGGCCATCGGCTGGAAAGGATCACGGATAGCGTTATTGTCCTGTGTTGCGTTTCTGCTTTTTTTATCCTCGGCCCTGGTGATCAGGGTTTGTTTTGCAACCGTGCATAATTTTATTTGAAAAAAATATGATTGCAGTAGTTGGATTAAATTATAAAACGGCGCCGATCGACGTTCTTGAAAAACTCTCTGCCGGGTGCAGCCGGGATGCAAATTTCCCTGCCGGTCTGAAAGCGATTCCAGGCGTGCACGAGATTATGCATCTTTCCACCTGCAACCGGGTGGAACTGGTGGCATCCGCTGATAATGATTCGCATGCGGCGGATATGCTGAAATCTATTCTGGCCCGTAATGGTTCCCTGACTGATCATGAGGCATCCTGCCTTTATGCGTATCGCGATGAAGACGCCATCAGACATCTTTTCCGGGTTGCCTCCAGCCTCGATTCGCTGGTCATGGGTGAAGCGCAGATTCTGGGACAGGTGAAAGACGCCTACCGTCGGGCGCTGGCGGAAAATGCGACAGGCATTGTACTCAATCGCCTGATGCATCGGGCATTTCGCACGGCCAAGCGGGTCAGAACGGAAACCGGGATTGCCGCCAATCCGGTATCGGTGAGTTTTGCTGCGGTTGAGCTCGCCAAGAAGATATTTGGATCGCTGGCCGGTAAAAAAATCCTGATTATCGGAGCGGGAGAAATGGCGGAGCTGACCTGCCTGCATTTGATCGGCAACGGCGCGGAGGACATAACTGTTGCCAATCGTTCGACCGCTCAGGCCGAAATGCTTGCCGAAAAATATCACGGCAGGGCGGTTGGGCTCGGCACCCTTGACGAAGTGCTTTGCGATGCTGATATTGTTATCAGCTCTACCGGTGCCCCGTCGTATGTCGTGACGCAGGATATGGTTCGCTACTGCCTGCGCAAGCGCAAGAACCGTCTGCTTTTTCTGGTTGATATTGCCATGCCGCGGGACATTGATCCCGCGTCGGACAGCATTGAAAATGTCTATTTATACAATATTGATCATTTGCAGGACATTGTTGACGAAAACATGAAAAACCGACGTCGTGAGTCGCTGAAGGCTGAGCAGATCGTTCACGAAGAGGTTGCGCAGTATTTCAACTGGCTTAAGGAATTGGAAGCCGTCCCTACCATCGTGTCGCTCAGAACAAAGGCTGAAGGCATCGTCCGGATGGAGATGGAAAAAGCATCAGGCTGGATAGGGGGCTTGGAAAGTGCCGACCGGGAAAAAGTCGAAGCCCTGGTGAATGGCATTGTCAACAAGATCCTGCATGCGCCGGTAACAGCGATGAAAGAAGAGAGCGCCGAGTTTCAATCGCAGGATATTGTGGCGGCGGCGAGACAACTCTTCCGGCTCGACGACTGAAAGGAGTTTTATGAATATTAAAGTTGGGACGCGGGGCAGTAGTCTCGCGCTGGCGCAGACGAATTCTGTCGTGGAAAAAATTCAAAAAGCCGCGCCTGACCTTATTGCTGACATTACTGTGATCAAAACAAGCGGCGACATCATGCAGGACGTATCGCTTGCACAAATTGGCGGGCAGGGTGTGTTTGTCAAGGAGATAGAAGAGACGCTGCTTTCAGGCGGCATCGATCTGGCGGTTCACAGTATGAAGGATGTTCCCGGCGAAACGCCGGAGGGCCTGATGTTTGCAGCCATTCTTTCCCGGGAGGACATGCGCGATGTTCTGGTGTCGCGCAGCAACATCAAAATGGAATTCATGCCCAGGGGCGCGAGAATCGGTACGGGATCGCTGCGTCGGGGTGCTCAGATCAAAGCCTGGATGCCCGACCTGGAAATTGTTCCGCTGCGCGGCAATATCGATACACGGCTCAATAAAATTGAGGCAGAGAATCTGACGGGGGTCATCCTGGCGGCCGCGGGCATGAAACGGCTTGGGTATGTTCAGAAAATAACGCAGTTCCTTCCGATAGAATTGATGCTGCCGGCGGTGGGTCAGGGAGCTCTGGGGCTGCAGATAAGAAAGACGGACACTGAATTGCTAAAGGTTCTGGCGACGCTTAACCATAAGCAGACAGAAACGGAAGTGGCAGCAGAGAGATCTTACCTCCGGGCGCTGGGCGGAGGGTGCCGTTTGCCGATAGCTGCTTACGGACTGATTGAGAAACAGCGCCTGACCCTCGAGGGTCTTCTTGCCGCGCCGAACGGGAGCAGCGTGATCCGCGATAAGGTCTGGGGGGAGCCCGACGATGCGGAGG
>CAZXIP010000084.1:0-7721 GCA_964640755.1 uncultured Smithella sp.
TATATCCAGCCGCTTTCAAGACTTTGGCAATATTCATATTCATCTGCGACATGTATACATTGACACTTTTAAAACGGGCTTTATTCCCGTTTCGAATTCTTGTCAGCATATCGGCAATAGGATCTGTCATCCCCATGCTTTTTCTCCTTAAACTAAGCTTAAGTTACCAACTTGACTTTATCACGCCGGGAAGCTCGCCCTGCAGCGAAAGTTTCCTCAAGCAAATTCTGCACATTTCAAATTTTCTGTAATACGCCCGCGGCCGGCCGCATATCTGACAGCGGTTATACTCCCTGACCGCAAACTTGGGTTTCCTGCCTGCTTTTGCTATTAATGACTTTTTCGCCACTCGATATTCCTCCGGAGCTTCCTCTTTTAATTCTTGAAAGGTACACCCATCAACTTCAGCAGAACACGGGCTTCCTCGTCCGTTTTTGCCGATGTCACAATCGTGATGTTCATCCCCTTGATTTTTTCTATTTTATCGTAATCAATTTCAGGGAAAATAATTTGTTCATGAAGACCGAGAGAATAATTCCCCCTGCCGTCAAACGCACTTTGGGATATGCCCCGAAAGTCTCTCACTTTTGGCAATGCAACGTTTACCAGGCGATCAAAAAACTCGTACATTATTTCTTTTCTCAACGTCACCGAGCATCCGATCGGCATTCCCTGGCGGAGTTTAAACGTGGCAATGGATTTTTTCGCTTTGGTGATGACCGGCTTCTGACCCGTAATCATCGCCATTTCCTGCACGGCGCCATCTATAATTTTTACGTTTGAAATGGCCTCGCCAAGCCCCATATTGACAACAATCTTCTCCATTTTCGGAACCTGCATGGGATTCTTGTAGTCGAATTCCTTGACCAGAGCCGGCACCACCGTTTTTAAATAATATTCCTTTAATCTTGCCATTTTTCCTTAACCCACATCGATAACGTCATTGCACTTGCTGCAGATACGAATTTTTTTGCCATCCTCAAGGATACGATTTCTAATCCTGGTCGCCTCTTTACATTTGCCGCAAATGATGCTGACCTTGGAAACATTCATCGCCGCCTCTTTCTCCACGACACCGCCCTTGCTTTTCTGATCAGGTCTTTTATGCTTCTTGATCACGTTGATCTTTTCCACGATCACTTTGCTTTTTTCGGGTATGGTTTTCAGAATTTTGCCGGTTTTCCCTTTGTCTTTACCGGAAAGCACTTTAACCATATCTCCTTTTTTCAATCTGCCTAAACTCATTTTTCCCCTCTTTAAAACAGTTTACAAAACCTCTGGAGCCAGAGATATAATCTTCATAAACTGTTTAGCTCTAAGTTCACGTGCAACAGGCCCGAATATTCTGGTCCCGATCGGTTCCATCTGATTGTTGATCAGAACAGCGGAGTTGTCGTCAAATTTAAGATAAGAACCGTCCGGCCGTCTCACCTCTTTTACAGTGCGAACGATGACCGCTTTCATCACATCGCCTTTTTTCACCTTGGAATTCGGAATTGCCTCTTTCACAGCAACCACGATGACATCGCCCAGGCTGGCGAAACGACGCTTCGAACCGCCCAGCACCTTAATACAAGCGACTCTCTTGGCGCCGGAATTATCGGCAACATTTAGAACTGTCTGCATCTGAATCATAAATAAACTCCACTATCACAAGCTGTCTGCCCAACCAGACAGGTTTCTATTTCGCCTTTTCCAGAATCTCCAGCATCCGCCAGCGTTTGTCTTTGCTCATCGGCCTTGCTTCAATGATTAATACCGTATCCCCTGTCTTGCATTGATTCTGCTCATCATGGGCTTTATATTTTACGTGCCTGCGAACATATTTGTGAAACACTGGGTGTTTGACCAATCTTTCGGCTTTCACCACGATGGTTTTATCCATCTTGTCACTGACCACCACACCTTTAACCGTGCGCTTGTTGCTTCTTTCAGCCATATATATTAACCTGCGGCCTCCTTTTCCTTGAGCACCGTTGCAATACGGGCAATCTCCTTGCGAAGGCGGCCCAGCGTCGCGGTTGATTCGAGTTGCCCCGATGCATGCCGAATCTTCAACCGAAAAAGTTCTTCCGCCAATTCCCTGTTTTTTGTTTGAAGCTCGTTAATGCCGAGACCTCTGATTTCTTTAATTTTCATCAGACATCTCCCTTGATAAAAACTTTGTTGAAATGGCCAGCTTATGGGAAGCAAGACGAAAAGCTTCTTTGGCTACTTCCCTGGTTACACCTTCCATCTCGTAGAGAACCGATCCGGGTTTTACAACGGCCACCCATCCTTCCGGAGCGCCTTTCCCTTTACCCATACGGGTTTCAGCCGGTTTCTTAGTGATCGACTTGTGCGGAAATACGCGAATCCAGATTTTACCGCCACGTTTCACATAACGAGTCATCGCAACACGCGCCGCCTCAATCTGCCTTGCGGAAACCCATCCGCATTCAGCCGCCTGTAATCCATAGTCGCCAAAAGCGATCGTACCGCCCCTGGTCGCCTTTCCTCCCATGCGGCCTTTTTGCAATTTTCTATATTTTACCCGTTTTGGCATTAGCATAATTTACAACTCCCGTTTTCCTTCACAGTAATCTTTCGTGATCCGGCCTCTTATTGGAATCATACCTGTTTTTCATTTTTTGCAGGCAAAACTTCTCCATGAAAAATGAGAACCTTAACACCGATCAAACCATACGCCGTGTGGGCTTCAATAAAACCGTAATCAATATCAGCCCGAAGCGTATGCAGCGGAACCCTTCCTTCCCGGTACCATTCAGAACGGGACATTTCAGCGCCGCCGAGCCGCCCGGAACAGGTAATCTTGATGCCTTTGGCTCCAAACTTCAGGGCATAACCTACACATTTTTTCATGGCACGCCGGAACGCAACACGTCTTTCCAATTGCATGGCAACATTTTCAGCCACCAGCTGGGCATCCGTTTCCGGTTTGCGAACTTCGAGTATATTGACGATAATTTCAGCCTGCGAAAATTTCTCGATTTCCGCTTTAAGCTTCTCTATCTCTGAACCTTTTTTACCGATAATAACCCCGGGCCTGGCTGCATAAATATTAACTTTGGCCTTGTTGGCTGCACGCTCAATTTCGATATGAGAAATACCGGCATGATAAAGCTTTTTCTTCAGGTATTTTCTGATCTTCAAGTCTTCGAGCAGCATGCCGCTGTAGTTCTTTTCGGCAAACCATACAGATTGCCACTTTTTAATAAAACCTAATCGTAATCCTACCGGGTTAACCTTCTGACCCAATATCGTTCCTCCTTATCGTTCATCCACTACAACGGTGATGTGTGACGTTCTCTTTTTAATGCCCGCCGCTCTTCCCTGCGCCCTGGCCCGCCATCTTTTCAAAGATGGTCCCTGGTCCACAAATATCTCCTTAACGTAAAGCGTGTTTTCGTCAATATTAGGATTCTGGGCCGCATTGGCTATGGCGGATTTCAGGACCTTGGCAATAACGCCCGCCGAGTACTTCCTGGTATAGAGCAGGATATTTCGTGCTTCCTGCACCTTTTTTCCCCGAATCAGATCAACAACCAGCCTGACTTTCTGGGGCGACATCCGAATATATTTTGCAACTGCTTTTGCTTCCATATCTCATCAACTCCAAACCTGTCCATTTGCACGAGAATGATTACTTTTTAACCTTTGTTTTCCGATCACCGGAATGAGAATAAAAAGTCCGAGTCGGCGCGAATTCGCCCATTTTATGACCCACCATATTCTCTGTCACATAAACTGGAATGAATTTTTTCCCGTTATGCACGGCAAACGTGTATCCGATTAACTCGGGTGTTATGGTTGAACGCCGCGACCAAGTCTTAACTACATTCTTGCTGCTTTCGGCTTCCATTTTTCTCACCTTGGTCAGCAAACTTTCTTCTATATAAGGACCTTTTTTGATCGAACGTGCCACGTTTTTTTAACCTCTTCTCTTTACAATATATTTATCCGTTCTCTTGTTCTTTCTTGTTTTATGCCCCTTGGTCGGAACACCCCAAGGCGTACATGGATGACGGCCACCGGATGACTTTCCTTCGCCACCGCCCATCGGATGATCCACCGGATTCATGACAACTCCTCGCACATGGGGCGTCTTACCTAGCCATCGAGTCCTTCCGGCTTTACCGATACTGATATTTTCATGATCATTATTACCGACCTGACCGATTGTCGCCATGCACTCAATGAATACCTTTCGGACTTCACCGGACGGCAGTCTCACTTGGGCGTAAGTTCCTTCCTTCGCCATCAGTTGGCCGTATGTGCCCGCAGAACGAATCAATTGCGCTCCGCGTCCTACTTTTAATTCCACATTATGAATCAAGGAGCCGAGTGGAATATACTTCAAAGGGATGGCGTTTCCTGGCTTGATATCCGCCTTTGCACCGCTAATCAGAACATCGCCGACATTGATCTGCGCCGGCGCGACAATATATCTTTTCTCACCGTCTCGATAGTTGAGCAGTGCAATTCTCGCAGACCGGTTCGGATCATATTCAATAGTCGCCACTTTGGCTGGAATGTCCGTCTTATTACGACAGAAATCAATCATCCGATATTTACGTTTGTGACCACCACCAATATAACGCGCCGTGATCCGGCCATAACTATTGCGACCGCCTGTTCTTTTGATCGGCTTTAAAAGGCTTTTGACCGGCTCAGTTGACGTAATCTCCGAAAAATCAGAGACACTCTGGAATCTCCTGCCGGGTGATGTTGGTTTGTACTTGATAATTCCCATTTGATTAATCCTTAAATCGTTCTATACGCCTTCAGCGACTTCAATACGGCTGCCTTCAGCTAAAGTCACAATCGCTTTTTTCCAGGAACTCTTCTGCCCCATGACCTTTCCCATTCGTTTCTTTTTTCCTAAAACATGAACGACACGCACATCTGTAACTTTTACTTTAAATAACTTTTCCACCGCATTGCCAATCTCTACTTTGTTGGCCTTGCGATTGACTTCAAAGTGATATTTATTTGCTGTTTCTCGGTCAAGGTTACTCTTTTCCGTAATTAATATCTTTCTAATAATCTGATGCAGTTCCATTATGCCAGCAATGCCCCCTCAATCTTTTTTATAGAGGGTTCAAGAAGGACCAGATGCTCATATTTCAATACATCATAAACATTGATGCCTTCCGACCGAATCATTTTTACATTCTTTAAATTACGCGATGACTTCATCAGAACGGTATCGTCCTGATCAATAACAAAAAGCGTCTTTTTCAGGCCGAAGAGATCCACGACTTTTTTAAAGGCTTTGGTACTGATCGTTTCCAGCGGGAAATTCCGCAAAACCGTCATTTTTTCTTCCTTGACTTTCATACTGAGCACGGAGATGAGAGCCTTCTTTCGTACTTTTTTAGGAACGCTGAATGAATAATCACGCGGTTGAGGCCCGAAAACGATACCGCCTCCTCTCCAGATCGGTGATCGCGACGATCCAGACCGGGCTCGGCCGGTTCCTTTTTGACGCCAGGGCTTTTTCCCGCCGCCACTCACATCGTTTCTCCCCTTGGTTGCAGACGTCCCCGACCGGCGTGATGCCAGTTGCATCTTGACAACATCATGGATCGTTGCTTCGTTGACTTCCGCGCCAAATACAGCGTCGTTCAACTCGACTTCGGCCACCTTCTTCTTTTCAATATCAAAAACATCTGCGACTGCCATGTTTATAACTCCACTGATTTACGCACTTTTTTTCCTGGCCTGTGTGATGATCACATAGCCGTTTTTACCGCCGGGAATGGAACCTTTTAACAACAATAAATTTCTATCAGGACGAATCTGCCAGATCTCGAGATTTTGAACGGTTTTCCGGACATTGCCCATGTGACCGCCCATTTTTGTGCCTTTAAATACACGGGCTGGATCAGCACTGGCTCCAATGGACCCCGGGGCTCTGTGGAACATGGAACCGTGAGTCGCGCGACCTCCGCCAAATCCATGCCTTTTCACGACACCCTGAAAACCCTTACCTTTTGATGTTCCAACAACATCGACATAGTCGCCGGACTGAAAAATTTCAGATGAAATTTCCTGTCCTGCTTCATACGTGCTGTCCTTTACAGGAAATTCCTTCAGGATACGGAAGAAACCTTTATTGGCTTTGTTAAAATGTCCCTGTAACGGTTTGGTAACATTTTTCTGTTTCACCCGGCCGTATCCGACTTGAATGGCATCATAACCATCCTTGTCTTTTGTCTTCACCTGAACGACAATCGATGGTTCAACCTCAACGGCTGTGACACCAATGGCAGAGCCATCCTCGGCAAATACCTGTGTCATCCCTAATTTTTTCCCAATGATTCCCTTGCTCATCATTAATCCAACTTTATGTAAATTGCGCCACGATATTCAACATTCCGGGAAATGGCTGCACAACAAATGCCATTTTCCACTGTCACGACTCAACGCCTACGCCTTTATTTCGACATCCACTCCCGCTGATAAATCCAGTTTCATCAGCGCATCTACTGTGGCTTGCGTCGGCTCGACAATATCAATCAATCTTTTATGTGTGCGAATTTCGAACTGCTCCCGGGATTTCTTATCCACGTGCGGTGAACGATTGACACAATATTTATTGATTTCCGTAGGAAGAGGAATGGGACCGGCGACACGCGCACCGGTCCTTTTTGCAGTATCCACTATTTCTTCAACAGAGCGATCCAACAGTTTATAATCGTAAGCTTTGAGACGAATTCTTATTTTTTGTTCTTTCATTTATCTGATAACCTACAGTTTTTATTCAATTACCTTGCTTACGACACCAGCACCCACTGTTCTGCCGCCTTCACGGATGGCGAATCTTAACTGCTCTTCCATAGCAATGGGCATAATAAGTTCAACCGTCATTTTTACGTTATCGCCGGGCATGACCATTTCCACACCTTCGGGAAGTGTTGCGACACCTGTCACGTCCGTTGTCCGGAAATAAAACTGCGGACGGTAACCGGAGAAAAACGGTGTATGACGACCGCCTTCTTCCTTGGTCAGAACGTAAACGGCCGCTTCAAATTTTGTATGAGGAGTAATGGAGCCGGGTTTAGCGACAACCTGTCCTCTTTCCACTTCTTCACGCTTGATACCGCGAATCAGCAAACCGACGTCGTCTCCCGCACGACCCTCATCCAGGGTTTTACGGAACATTTCAACACCTGTCACAACCGTTTTAATGGTGGGACGAATGCCAATAATTTCAACTTCTTCACCAACCTTAACGATACCGCGGTCAACACGGCCCGTTACAACGGTACCACGGCCTGAAATCGTGAAAACATCGCCGACCGGCATAAGGAACGGCTTATCTGTATCGCGCTTCGGTTCCGGGATATACTCATCAACAGCTTTCATGAGTTCCTCGATGCATTTCACATCGGGAGAATTGGTATCTTCGGCTTCCAACGCTTTAAGAGCTGATCCGCGAATAATGGGAAGATCATCGCCGGGGAATTCATACTGGGTTAAAAGCTCGCGCAGCTCGAGTTCGACAAGATCCAACAGTTCGGGATCATCAACCAAATCTACTTTATTAAGGAAAACGACAATGTAAGGAACCTGCACCTGGCGGGCAAGGAGGATGTGCTCGCGCGTCTGAGGCATCGGACCATCGGAAGCGGCCACAACCAGAATCGTACCATCCATGTGAGCGGCGCCGGAAATCATGTTTTTGATATAGTCGGCGTGGCCGGGGCAATCCACGT
>CAZXIP010000085.1:0-7697 GCA_964640755.1 uncultured Smithella sp.
TTGACCTGATTGAACGTGATGAAGGCGGGAAAATTAAATTTCATTTTGTCGTTGCGGATTTTGCAGCGCTCTATGTGTCCGGCGAGCCGAAAGGCGCCGATGACGCCGACGAAGCGGGCTGGTTTACCCCCGAAGATATGGATGATTTGCCGGTTTCGCAAAATACGCTCAAGGCTCTGTGCTCGCTGGGTTTCTTGAATTAAACAAAAATTTGACTATTTGATACCAGTGGTATATAATCGGCAACATGAAAATAGAACGCAGTGTTTACAGGCAGTTAGTAAGCGACTTAAATCGGCAGGAAGTTTCCATTATTCTTGGACCCAGGCAGGTTGGTAAAACTTTTTTGCTCAAAGAGCTGGAAAGTGACGTCCGGGCCAGAGGGTTACGCGCACGTTATTACAATCTTGAATTGCCTCACGATCTGCGGGCATTCAATAAAGATGACCATGAACTGTTGCACATGCTGACTACGAATCTGGATGTGGTTTTTATTGATGAATTTCATTACATACCGAATGCCTCCAAAATTTTCAAATCCATTTATGACTCCGGCGCAAAAATAAAGATAGTTGCCACAGGTTCATCCGCGATAGAGATGCATAAACACCTCAAAGAAAGCCTTGCCGGCAGACGTCTGGCTGTCCGGTTGATGCCGCTTTCTTTTGCCGAATATGTACAAAAGGGAAAAGATCGCCGGTCTCTGTTTAACGATTATCTCATTTTCGGCGGATTGCCGGGCTTGATAAATCACAATTCGCAGGAAGAAAAAATAAGACTGTTAAATGAGATACTGGAAACGTATATTCAAAAGGACGTAAAATCTCTCATCAGGGAAGAAAACATCAGAGCTTTTAATAATCTGCTCTACCTGCTGGCAGAGCGGCAGGGGTCATTGATTTCAATGGGCGGTTTAGCAGGCGATATCGGATTGACCGCGCGAACGTTGGAGAGGCATATTTCTATTATGGAACAAACATACATCTTATATTCTGTTTTTTCCTACTCCAGAAATATTGGTAACGAACTTAAAAAGTCCCGGAAATTATATTTCTATGATTTAGGAATTCGCAACGCGCTTTTACGTGATTTCAGCGGGCCTGCGGGAAGAAACGATATAGGAGTAGTCCACGAATCTTTTGCGGCGCTGCAACTCATCTCGCGCCTTAAGCCTAATATGGAGTTGAAATTCTGGCGAAACAAGGCGGGTCAGGAAATAGATTTTGTCCTGCTGAAAAACAGAAAACCTTTGCTCATTGAAGTCAAAACGACAATTCACGAACCGGAAGTGCCGCAGGCGATGAAGATCTTCATCAAAAATTATCCAGAAACAGCAGGGGCGATTGTTTATTCCACGGACCTTAACGCTGATATCGAATATCTGGGAAAACCGGTGTCATTCAGAAAACTGGAAGCGTTATGCGAAGATGAACTGATTGCCAATTGGTGAAGAATACTTTTTGCGTGATTATTTCACCCCTTCCGTTTTGCCGGCATCATTGCAAGATTTCAATTGTTAATGGATATAATAGAAAGGCAGAGTCGCATTGACCCTGCCTTTCTAAAATAAAAAATCTGTTTTTGATTTATTTATGAGAAGCCTGCTTGATTTGCTCACCTGTGTCCAGCCATGGTGTTCCTGATAGTTTTGGATATCCTTCGATCAATATAACTTCAGCTCCTGTTTGCTTTCGAATCTCCCTTACGATATCCAGGAATGTTTTTTCTGTCCATTCTTCTGGGGTTCCAACCACGGCACTGGCCATTTTTCTACTAACTTCTTTTAACCCGCCTTCTATTTTTGTAAAATTAGCATACAAATCTAAATGATATCCTTGGGCGTATTGGAATAAGCAGGCGCTAATGTCCAAATTGGATTGTCCGGCAATGGTTCTTCTTGCATTAGCTGACCAAACTGCCCCTTCACAGGTCGCAACTTTATAACCGATTTCTCCAGCACCTCCGGCGAAAGCACCTAAGCGGGTACCCTTTAATGGGTTCTCCAGTTTAAAACGGCCAGGAGTTTCAGGTAGCACCGCACTTTCAGGGATGGGTCTTACTTCTTTTGCATTATTGACATTTTTGCCTAAACCATTACTTGCTGCATCAGAGACAACGTTTCGGTCTGCACTGGTCTTAATATCGAAGATTCGATAGTACTCAACACCTTTTCTTTTTTCTAATAAGGTATTGTTCACCGCACCACATCCCATAATCAGCAGAAAAAAAATACACGCGAAAATCAACTTCTTCATCAGTTCCCCCTTATTAAATTATTGATAATTAGATTACGATCCGTCATTGTTACAACAAGACGATGGACCGGTCACGATTCTTATCCATAGCAAATTATCTAAAATAGAAAAATTTTAGATCTTAAAATATCATGGATGTATTTTAGACAAAAGAAACGGATTTTCGTTTATCGAAAAAAAATCAGCCTGTAAATACTACTAAATTAGTATTATGAAAAATAACGGTTCAAAAAACAACTTTTTGTTGATTATTCCCATTGCTTTCTATAGCTTGTATCATCACTCATGAAAACGCCGGGAAGGCAGTAAATAATTATTTATGACAAGAAAAGGAGGCTTGATAAATAATGAAAGTTGTCTATTCAGAAGAGTATAAACAGGTTTACTCTTATGATCCTGCATCCAATCCCGGAAGAATCGAATCCATAGAATTTGCCCTGGCAGGAAGGGTGGATTATATTGAACCGCAGCCGGCATCAGAAGAGGATATTGCGCTGGTTCACACTCCCCGGCACATTGCCGAAGTCAGGCGTGAAGGTGTTTATGAGATTGCGGCACTGGCTGCGGGCGGTGCAATCAAAGCCGCCGAGGTTGGTCTTTCCGAACCCTGCTTTGGAGTGATCAGGCCGCCGGGCCATCATGCTTCTGCCGATAGCGCCTGGGGATTCTGCTACTTCAACAACATGGCCATTGCCCTTGCAAAACTTAAACGCGGGGATAAAATAAAAAAAGCGTTCATCCTGGATTTTGATCTGCACACGGGCGACGGCAATATCAACATTCTGGAACCCAAAGGATATGTAACTATTCTCAACCCGGGAGGCCAGGACCGCAATGAATATCTGAAAATCGTCACCAACGCCCTGGACAAGACGGATGCGGACATCATTGCTGTCTCTGCCGGCTTCGATTACCATGAACACGACTGGGGCGGCTTGCTTAAAACAGAGGATTATACTTACATGGGAAAACGTGTAAGAGAAACCGCCCTCCGCAACCATGGAGGTTGCTTCGGCATTCTGGAAGGCGGATACAATCATGCTGTCCTGGGGAAAAATGTTCTGGCGTTTATCGAGGGATTAAGCTGCTAAAAAGGAAAGTCCTGATCACCCGTTGCGTTCTGATCAACCTTATTTTCAGGACGGATAACCTGAAGGTCACTCGTATATTTTTCGGCTCTTTTATGAATCGGGTGGGCATGAACGACAATGGATCGAGGCGTTGTCGGGCAGGCGAGTTGACAGGCGCCGCAACCGATGCAGTAGTGTTTGCCAATTTTCGGATACAGAATATTTTCTTTGTCCACAAAACGGATGGCGTGCGTCGGACAGACTTCACCGCATGCGCCGCAATTGTTGTGATTGACGTAGACCACGCAGATGTCTTCCAGCAGCTCAGCCTCGCCAATCTGCGTCAGTTTTTTTGCATCGAGTGACAACGGTGTGATTGCCCCGGTGGGACAAACAGCAGAGCAAACGTTGCACTCATAATCGCAGTAACTCTTTTCATAATTCATTTTGGGCTGCATCAAACCCGCTATTCCGAAATCCATAAAAGTCGGCGTCAGTACCTGCGTTGGACAAACGCTGACGCATAGAGAGCAGGCTGTGCAGGCCTGTGTAAAACGTGTCGTGTTGAGGGACCCCGGTGGTGTGACAGGCTGATCAGCCTGCACGGAGCGGATACCCAAAAGTGTGCGGATGTTCGCGTTAAACGCCAGGAAACCGGCGATCGCCGCGACGCCTCCAATCACAAAACCTCGGCGTGCCGGCGACCATACTCTTTGCTTCTTTTTCTTCCATACGGGACGATAGCTGATCGTGGCTTTTGAACAAGCATTTAGGCAGTTAAAACAGCCCACACAGCGGCTCATGTCAATAGTGGCGTTTTGCGGGTCAATGCAGCCAGCCTTGCAGACATCTTCGCACCGCACGCATTCGGAGCAGGCTTTTTGATTCAATAGGAATTGAAAAACGGAAACGCGTGATATTAGCCCTAAAAACGTGCCCACCGGGCAAACTGTATTACAGTATAAACGGCCGCGGGTTACGGCGAGGTATAAAATCAATAAAAGAAAACCCGCTGTCACGGCTAAAACCGACAGGGGAACGGAGGCCGTCTGTTTTGGATACAAGTAGATATCAAAGGGCTTCAAAGCGAAGATTCCCAGATTGTATGTCCAGACGAGAAGCGGTTGAAGAAAATGCGTAAAAAATTTTCCGGTAAGAGAGTAGGGGTCAAGCAGGCTGATAAATGACATAGACCCGACGAATATCGCCACAACCGTTAAAGCCAGAATCGTATAGCGCAGGCCGTTGTATGGTCTGGAAAAGGAGTGTTTGGATTTCAGGCCGATCCGCTGTGATCCGGAGATCAGCAAATCCTGAAGTGTTCCAAGCGGACACAGGAATGAGCAATAAACCCTGCCGAAAAGCAGCGTAATCAAAACAATGAAAATCAAACCGGTAATGAACAGTGTTTCCGGTTGGGTGATTGTTCTGATCAGAGCTGGAATAAACTGAAAAGGCGGAAAGATTTCGGTTAGGAGGACGGATATTCTTTCCGTGCCCACAAAAAGCAAGACAAACAAAACAAAGATGATTCCGGATATGACTTTGCGTGCTTTTATCAGATTCAATGATGGTGTTCCTTATTTCAATCCTAAACCCGTTTCGAGGGGAGTGACCGTTTCCATCCATAGGCTTGGTCTCATCAGCATGATACCCTGACTACCCGGCTGAAGATGGTCGGGGGTATTCGAAGGTATGAGCCCTTTCCCTACATGGCAAACGTAACAATTTTCAGCTCTTTCAGATTCATGTTGCCGGTTCTTTGCGCGTGGGCGATTTTGATGTAGCCGATGTCTCCAGGCTCCTTGCCGAAAATCCTGGCAGCTGCCGCATCCACTGCCACAATATCCTTTGACATCAGCAGGGTTTTTTTCATTTGAACGTTGGCGGATTGCGGATTTGACGGTCCTGACGGCCCCTGGCTCATCAATACGCGATAGGCATCCACAACATTGAGATCAGGTCTGCGATATAGGCAGAAATCGGCGATGCACTGGTCAAGGCCGGTCAGATGATATTCCATTCGGTTTTTGACGATGCCCATCAGGTTTTTCATGGCGATGGATAGATGTGTGGAACTGTGATGTTTAAGCACCGGCGCATTAATGAATACGTCGCAATCCAGAATCAGACTGTGCACATCCGCCGTTTTGAGTGTTTTGCCGCCGGGAATCCTGACTTCGCGGTAACTGAAATCGTCGATCGGCACAATGATGCCGCGGGCGGATTTGGCTGCTTCTTCAATTCCGCTGAGTCGATAGCAATTACGGGCGTTGCCGGAGGTCGGCGTCACCACGTTGTCAAAGACATAAACGCGTTTGGCGCCTGCCGTATAGCAGGATTCAATAATGGTTTTAACCAGCAGCGGATTGGTTGTGGCGCCGACTTCGGGCAGGCGCGGAAAACCGATGTTTGGTTTGACAACAACCGTCTGTCCTTTTTTAACAAACCGGTCCATGCCGCCCATCAGTTCGATGGCTTTCCTGAACATGGTGTCCGGTTCTCCATTTTTGACAGCGACCAGGTCAGGGATGCCGGCGGGTTTTCCTTTTGCCATGAGCAAGTCAGGTTTACCGAGAACAACAGCACCGCCCGCGATCAGACCCAGCGTTAAACCTTTTTGGATCACTTCCCGCCGATTGTATTTCTGTGTATCTTCCATTGTTGTTTCCTGTCCGTTAAGTGTCGGTTAAAGGACCGACAAATTATCTAAATAGTTATGGAAATAATAGAAAAAAACAGAAGATGTGTCAATTAAAAACGGTTTGCCGAATCCCCATCTGCTTCCTGGTTGGACGGGAATTCACAAGAGGATTGATAAAATTTATCTGTTCAAAAACAGTCTGATAGTATAAAATAACAATATGTTAAACGGAGGTGTTGATCATGCAAAATTTCACTTTAAGTGTCAGAGGCATACAATCTTTTCGCAGGGTTGCCGTGGCTTTTTGCCTGTTGGTTATTTTGCCCTGCATTTTGAGCCTTATCAATGTGACATTTGCACAAAGCTGGAAGATTCATTTCTTTCCGGCGGCTATTATTTTAGCGGCCATTAGCTTTGGTCCTGCGGGCGGGCTGGTTGCCGGAATAACCGGATCACTTTATTCAGCCATTCTGCTTGGCAATCCCTGGCTGATTGCGGGTAATGCACTGATGGGTTTTCTAACCGGTGTTTTCTTCCGCAAGACCTTAAAAATTATTCCATCTGTAATACTTGCTTTTGCCTGTCAGCTTCCATGGTTGATCGTGTCCGACTATTATTTTGCCGGTCTTTCCCCTGTCTTTATTGCCAAACTGGTCATCGTGTTACTTTTAGGCAATCTGATGTGGGCTTTGCTGATTTCGCTGGGCATGAAACCGATTAAAAAATATCTATGCTGATTCCTGATTTTACTCGCTATTCGCTGGCGCTTCTGGAAGGCGATATTTTGATCCACTCATCCAGAGACGGTGGCCTGCGTCCGCTATGGGACGCTCTGGAAAAATATTCGGGCAAGTCCGGCCTGATTTTGCATGACAAGGTCATGGGGCTTGCGGCAGCCCGACTGATTGATCGTTCCGGTATTATTGAGGAAGTGTATACAACAGTCGTATCGTTGCCCGCTCAACAATTTTTGGAAAATCGCGGTATCCGTCTGACAGCATTCGATGTAGCAGCTAATATCCTGACCCATGACAAAAGCACCATCTGCCCGGGCGAAGTCATTGCACTGAACACAAGTGAACCTGATGCATTTTACCAGAAAATCAAGGCAATGCTAAATACCGCCCCGAACCCTTTCCCCCTGCTCTAGAGGGTGAATACTCCCCGGTCATAAATGACAACTTTTCTTCCATCTGTCAGATGAGCCGTTACAGTTTTTGGTTCAGTATTCACGAGGTCCCAGTGAAGAGCGGAATCGTTAAATCCCAGTTTTTTCTTCATTGGTCCGGTCAGCCTGGCCGGATCACCGCTATACGTATCGCTGTAGGATGAGCCCAAGGCAATGTGAGAGTTTCCGGCCTTCCCGCCGAAATTTTCATCGAAGAGCGTTTCCGCCATGAACCGGTCAATCCGTGAAAACCGTTTATCGGTCAGTGAGAATTCACCGACCTGAGACGCGCCCGCGTCCATGGCCAGCTGTTTTCTTGCAAAAGCTTCTCCCTGCTTTGCCTCTATCTTGACAGCCCTGCCTCGTGTAAAGGTGATTCGAATCCCCTCGACATAGTTGCCGCTGCGGAAAGAGGGGAGGTTGGCAAAATAGACGCCTTCCGTTCCGCGCCAGTCAGGAGAGATGAAAATTTCAAAACTGGGCACATTATGCCCGGAAACACCGGCCCATTTACGGTGGTCGCCCGGTGTAATTTTTAAATCCATGCTGGCAGATTCCAT
>CAZXIP010000086.1:0-7659 GCA_964640755.1 uncultured Smithella sp.
GTATAACCTGTTTTAAAAAAGATACCTTTTTGCGATTGGATTCCAGAAGGTGAAGGTGTATGGAAGGAAGATAAATTTTTAAAGGAATGCCCGGAAACCCTGCGCCGGACCCGACATCCACCACCCTGGCGTTTGGATGGATGATAAATCCGGCTGCTGTCAGTGAATCCAGAAAGTGACGGTTTATGATGTCACCCGTCGTTTTTTCAGAGATCAGGTTGGTTTTCTCGTTCCACTTTAAGAGCTCATTTTGGTATAAATCAAAAAGGGCGAGTTGTTTTTCGTGAAGTTCGACGCCCAGGAGTCTGGCGTTTTGTTGAAGGTAAAGCATATCAGGATTCATACATATTAAATTAACAAAAATCAGGCATTGCAGCAAATGATAAATGGCATGAATCAGCCATCCTACAAAATATTATTCACCCGACAGCTCCCCGAAATGCAGGGACTATGGCAGGGCGCCTTCTGGTGTCAGGCTCCGCCTCTTGCCGTGAATTGCCGCCGGCCAGAAGGGAGCGCTCATCAACCCCGAACTCTGTGTAAACTGCTGTATAATGACCGGAATATTTACGGAATTTTCCGTGTGGAAGATCAGTACGTCCGCTCGGTCCATACCGGTTTTCAAAGCGATGTCTGGAAAGACAGCTGTGTGGAGTTTTTTGTTCAGTCGAAAGTTGACGGAGGCTACTTTAATTTTGAGTTCAACTGCGGCGGTGCGCTGCTGGCTTCCTATGTGACCAACCCGACAAGAGTAAACGGTATCCTGCAGGAATTTCAGCCGCTGTCATCGAGTGATGACCGGCAAATCCGGCGTTTTTCAACTCTACCCCGAATGGTCGAGCCGGAAATTCCGACACCGATGGTCTGGCATCTGGAATTTTCAATTCCTTTTGCAGTTCTAGAAAAATACGCAGGACCTATTGGCGCCGTGGCGGGACAAGTCTGGCGGGCCAATTTCTATAAATGCGGCAATGAAACCTCTCACCCCCACTGGCTTTCCTGGTCACCGCTTCGCAAGAGGAATTTTCACGATCCGGCAAGCTTCGGCCAAATTGAGTTTTGTTAATGGGGGCATGGGGAAAGAAGAGGAGAGGAAGTGGCGTATAAATTTTTTTCTTAGCAATAGTGGGTATCCATGGGCGAAATTTCGGCAATAGCAGAAGCCATGATAACCATGATCCAGTCTTAAATTCATAACCAGATCAACATGAGCATGGACAAAGGGAATGCCGATGCGATAAATCTAAACAATCTTTTTATCTAAATCAGTTAATTTTGTAATTTCTAAAGCCCTTCACCAGCTCTTCAAAGCTATTCGGCCTATATTTCTCAAAATCTTTTTCATCGACAAAAACAAAATCGAAATGGATTTTCTTTTGAGCTTGATTGATGTCGGTGCACCATTTTTTCAATCGTTCCATTTTCAAGGGCACGTCGATTTCTTCAAGCCCTTTTGTCTCCACAATAAAAATATCTCTTTCTCCGGTTTTAACGAAGAAATCCGGATAGTAGTTTGAAATGTTTCCTTTGGAATCAACATAGTCCAGCGTGAAATGAACAGCCAGGTAATTTTTCGCAAAGGCAACGACATCCGGCCATTTTTCCAGAGAGACTGCGAACTGCAATTCCAGATTGCTGTCCCCGATAATTTTATTGAATACGCTTTTCTGTGGAATTAAGAAGCCTTGCTCTTTAGCCACAAAAGGTCGTGTCTGCCGAAGCTTGATGTAATCACGGATTTCCGCGCTGCCTTTATCCCGCACCGTCAATTCATTAATTTTTTTCTTGAACGTTTCCATAATTGTCTGCCCTGCACCCGGTTCAGACAAATTACGCAATGTGTTGAGGTCGTCAATTTCAACCGATGTATTAAAAAGGTAATCTGCGATAAATTGCCGCACTTTCGGATACAAAACGTCGTAACCACTGACCAGTTTCAGTTCCTTCATGATACCCTGCGTGAAATAACCAACAACACTGCGATAATCAGCCACGGCATTGGATTCCAGATAGGTGATATGGTTTGTCTCGCCGTTTGTAATATCCTTGAAAATAATTTCCCGCTTTTCTTCTTCTGTAAATTGTTTGTAATCAACCTTTGGAGTATTGAAATTGGCAGGATTCAGTTCTTCCAGATTCTTATAGTTCCGATAGATCCTGGGCGTCATCACCGGGATTTCCATATCCAGTTTATCGATATTTTTCCGCTCATTTTCATGCTCCACTTCAATAATAATAGGTGTTTTAGCGCCAGTACCCGTGCCCATGGGTTTTCGTTCCAGTTCAACGCCTTCGCTTTTAATAGACTCGACAAACTCCATAAAAGCATCCGTTCCGACAACGCTGACATATTCCGTTGCATCCGTGCCAACATACATTCTGCGCAGACCGCGACCCAGCGTTTGCTCCGGCAGGATATTGCTTTTTGCGGCATAGGCGCGCAGACCGACAATCGTCGTCACGTTGCGTACGTCCCAGCCTTCTTTCAGCATCAATACCGATATAATGACCTTGTACGGACTTTCCCAACTGTCGATGGAATTGGCCGCCTTGCGCAGGATTTCCAGTTCTTCTTTGCTTTTTTTGGAATCCGCCTCGGATATTTCACCGTTATTATTAGTGTGAATCGTGAGAATGGCGTCTTGAAGTTCAGGATAAGTTGTTTTCAGGTAATCAGCCACATCGTCACAATTCTTGGTATCGTCTGTCATCACAAACAGAACAGCCTTTTTGCCCATCTTCTCATGTTCGACATAGGCCTTGCGCCACTCTTCCATGCCCAGCGTCAGGTAGTCGGCATATTTTTCGGTGTATCTGGAGCTTTGCCGTTCTTCGAGTTTGGCTCGGCTTGCTTCATCGGGAAGAACCGGATGCTTGACAACGTTTTGCGTGATGCCCTCTACCAATTGATAATCGCAAACCGTCTGGACGAATATAGCACCGTTGTTGTGCTTGGGGGTTGCCGTCAGATCGACCTGCAACGACAGAAAATGATCCTTTTGCTTTAACCGGTTATGAATGTCCTGTATGGATTTGAACCAGGCCAGACGCGGATCATGAATATGATGAGCCTCGTCGTTGATGACGATCAATTCGTCGATTTCCCGGATGATGACGCCCAGATCGACTTTGGAATCGTTGGTTTTTCCAGCCGGCCTTTTCCCCAGAAAGTAGTCTTCCAGATTGTCATCCTCAAAGCTGGGTTCGATATCATTGCCCGCGTAAACCCGATGAATATTCGTCAAAAAGAAATTGCCGGTCTTGCGGACGATGGAAACATTATCCTGGATGTGCAGGGTCAACTGAAAATCATCCTGCCAGTTCTGACCTTCGAAGCCGTTATCTGGCAAAACAGGATCTTTAAAGAATATTTTGAGCCCGTCAAAATCCGCCCGCAGACGATCCAAAACGATGATATTTGGCGCAATCACCAGGAAATTGGCAGCCAGTTTGGAATTCGGCTCATAGAGTTTGTGAAAATAACACCAGGTCATGATCAGGCTCATGACTTTGGTCTTGCCGCTGCCGGTCGCCATTTTGATGACTAGCCGCAGCCAGTCTTCATCAAACATGCCGGTCGATACGGCGCCTGAGGAATCAAAGCGGATCAGGTCATATTTATCTTTAACCTTCACGACTTCGTATAGATAAATGACCGTCTCCAACGCCTCACGCTGGGCAAAGTAATATTTAAAATCAAAAAGCGAACCGTCCGCCTGCGGCAGAATATGCTCCGTTTTGAACCACCAGGTAAGCAGGGCGCGACTGGTATCCGTTGCGCCTTCGTAATTTGTATCGCGCCAATCTTTGACATCCTGCCGGATCTTATGCACCAGCGGCGGCAACAGCTTTTCGTAGCTGGATTCTCTTAATGCTTCATCAGCAGGAAACCAGCGGTATTCAGGCTGAAGGATCTCATGCGGCGACTTGGGAAAGTTCGGATGGATGGCCATATGGTCTAAATTCCTGTCTTATGGTCTAATTGAAATTTTATAACTAACTAATAATACTAATATATTTATCAAGATTGGTCTAAAATACGTCTCAGTTCGGCTATTAACAAACTATATCTAGTACAAATAAAACAAGCATACATACTTGATATAACATCAATTATTTTTTATTTGCGTCCTCCACTGCAAATAAAAATTCTTGCCGCTTATCTGATATGGGCAATCGATAACGTGTGTTCTTTTTTGAGCCGCTTTCCGACCTTAACAGAAGACCTTGTAAAACCCATTTACGCAAAAGTCTTGATACTTTTGACGTATCTGGATTTCCGACAATCTCACGGACTTTTTCATTTGTAACATATTTTTCTTTATTTTTCAGATAGGCCGCTACTTTATCCCATTCTGTCGCCTTGATGGAATTTAATAGAACCACTCTTACTGCATCGTCAAGGTTCGGATATGTGAAGAAAATGGGAGGATAAAGATTGCTGCGATCCATTTCGGCGCGCATTGCCCGAACGCCCTCATTCCGATCGAGGTTAGGTGGATTTGGAAATTCTCTTAGATGCTTCACAAGAAGATCATTTCGGTATCCTTCCGATCGGACAAAGCCAATATTAAATGCTGTAATATTAAATGGGAAAAGTCCCGGACTTTCAATTTCTACCCTGTCTTCAAAAATCCTGATTTCTATATCGCGTTTAATATAATAATCACGATGAATCACGGCGTTGGTTATGGCTTCCTTAACGGCTCTCTCAGGTATACGATAAGTTGTCACAAATCCGGATGACGGAATTCTCATACCTGCGCGTAAAAGTGTCAGCACATAATTTTGTGCTTCTTCAATTTGTTTTATGGCGGGCCCCTCTATGGTCACCGGCGTTGAAAGCAGGTTGAGTGTCTCTTGAATCTTTTCCTTAGTTCCTTCGTATTGAAAAATTCGAATAGTGCATTTTGTTTTCATGATTGTGTGCGGAAAATGCGCAAATAGAAGAACTGCAGCACGAACCGGCTTCAACTTATTGTCATCATCCTTTCGGGCAAGCCCTGTATGAAACAAAACATCTTTTATATCACCGAATGGTATTTTCCTTTCTTTTCTCCAATTTTCATAATATTCGGTCTTGAGCAAATCAAAGTCCACATCCACCAATTCTCTGTCTGCTCGTTGAAAACCTTTGGCATAGGAAAGTTTAACGACCTCATGAGGTGTTAGAATTTTATTCCCTTTTTCCAGGCGTACATGCACTCTGTTATCAATGGAAAAGAAATTATCTTTGGCTTTCGGAATATCAATAAGACCTATCGTTTTTGAATTTTTAGTTTTCAATATGATCGGGGGCCACAAAGTAGATATTGGCGGTGTAATGCGGGGAATATTTCTTGCTATTTCATCATACTTTTCCAGGCTTTCTTCTATTCCAAAAACACGGTCGATGCCTTTGAGTTTGGTCTTTTCAGGATCATCAACTCCAAGAATAATAAGACCGCCATCTGTATTTGCCATTGCAACAATGGTTTCCACCGTCTTTGATACAGACATTTTTTCATTCAACCGCTTAAATTCGAGCATGCGATCTTCGCTGGGAATTGAAAGAATCTTTTCGATAAGCTCTTGCGGCTTATTCATAGTGACACCTCGAAAGCTATTTTAACGTCCGGCTAACGATCCCGCCCTTTAATTATGGCAAATTCGCCGTAAATAAAAATCAGGATGACTAATCCTTATTTCGAAATTATCCGATGGTCATTCATATGCCTCCTGCAAATAAATTGGACGTAAATATTCAACATTATTGAATTCTGCTTTTATTTGCAGCGGCCCGTGCAAATAAAACGGTGAATCGGTTTATACGGCCACATCGATAATCTTCATCGTATCGTTGCCGAAGATGTCCACGACCTTGACGGCGATTTTATAGCGGCCGGGCTGACATTCGTGATACGGCGTCTGCAATTCCAGCGACCGGTCTTTCTTTGTGCGGAAAGACTGCCACTCATTTTCAAAAATGAAATCGCCCGTCCACTTCTCTTCCATTTCTCCCGATGCTTCGTCGCGCACACGCACGATCTCGCGCTTGCTTTCAAAATCGAAATCCACGCTCCAGTAGTCAATCCAGTCCGTCCATTTTTTCGTCAGTACCTCGCGCGTGACAATGCCGTTTTTGTCCTTGGATACCTTGATGATTTTGCCCTGCTCGACGACGATTTTATTCTTGCCATCCTTGAGCGTCTGCGCCGCATTGTCCACGCTGTCCTGTGAATAGTAAACGGAAAAATCCGTCAGCTCCACGGCAATGGCGGGAAGCGTTCCTTTCTTGCCTGCGCGCACCAGCGGCTTGATTTCAATGTAGGAGACGTCGTGGAAGACGACCTGATTTTTTTCCACGGCGCGTTTGTCAAAAACTTCACGCGGGATGTACTTAAGCGCCAGTTCAATGCCTTTAGCTTTAGCTTCTTCCTGTATATTGGGGAAAAGCCCCATTTCAAATTCAAAGGCCAGAATATCCACGCGGGAGATACGCTTTTCGCGGCACTCCAGAATGAGTTCTTCCACGTAAAGGCGCGTCACCGGCAGGTTGATGGGACCGACTGAAACCAGCCGCCCGGTCTTCTTGCCGTGGAAACATTTGAAATTTTCCACGCCTTCCGCTTTGTAGGCTTTGAGGATCAAACCGATGAACTCTTTTTCTTTTTGTTCAAGCTGCTGCTGGCGCTCCTCTTCCCGCAGGTTCAGATTGACGCCAATATAATGCGCCCGTTCGTATTTGCCAAGATTCAGGATTTCAAATGCCCGAAAGTTTTTCCCATCCGCTTTAAGACCGCGTTGCACACCGATCAACCGCTTGCGCGTTGTGTGAATGGCAAACTTACCCAGATCGGAGCCGATCCATTTACGCCCCAGTTTTTCGGCCACGGCCAGCGTCGTGCCGGAACCACAGAAGAAATCAGCCACAATGTCGTTTTCGTTGGATGAGGCTTCGATAATGCGTTCCAGAAGGGCTTCAGGTTTTTGAGTTGGGTAGTCAAGACGCTCATATGCTTGCGAGTTAACATCCGGAATGTCATTCCAAATAGTTTGAAGTGGTATGCCCGTTTTCGTATCCAAGAAGTCTTTAAATTGAGGCATCCCCTCACCACTTTTGCCGAAAACAATAATACCATCATTCATCGCCTTATTGATTTTATCCTGCGTCCATCTAAAATGTAGCCCCGGTGGCGGCGCAATCATCCGCTTACCAAATTTCATTGGCTCACCTTGGCCTTTACCATACATTGATTGCAGGCGATATCTTCGGCCGTTTTCTTCATATGTATATTTAGAATCTAAATATTCTTCTCTGAATTCATGGTATTGAGCATTATAAACATGGTCAATTGATTTAGAATACCAAAAGATAGAATCGTGAATAACAGATATCTTCTTTGTAGATGTTTTATTATTCGCTCTGCGCCAAACAATTTCATTGACCAGTTGGGAGCCGTTAAATATCTCGTCAAGAATACATCTCAGATAGCTATTCACGCGCCAATCACAATGCACATAAATGCTACCGTCTTCCGCCAGCAAATCCCGCATCAGCATAAGACGTTCATATATCATGGCAATGAAACTGTCCGCTCCCTTGCCCCATGTATCGCGGTAAGCCAGTTCTTCCAGCACATTCGGTTTTTTGGTGAAGGTCTCATCGCCGATTTCAAT
>CAZXIP010000087.1:0-7657 GCA_964640755.1 uncultured Smithella sp.
TTTGCGACAATCACATCATAGCCGAGATATTCCAGCATTCCTTCCGTGATTTTCAGGACCATCGGATCGTCTTCCACAAGCAGGATGTTTCCTTTTCCGGTCAGGACCTGTTCCTTTTCAGGTTCTCCCTGAACATTTTTTCCCATGGTCGTAGCCGGTAAATAGATGTTAAACGTTGTCCCGTACGCAGGTTCACTGTATACGTTGATCACGCCGTTGTTTTGCTTAACGATGCCGTAAACCGTGGCCAATCCCAGTCCGGTTCCTTTACCGGTTTCCTTGTTTGTGAAGAAAGGTTCAAAGATATTGAGTAAAATGTCTTTATCCATGCCTGTGCCGTTGTCGCTGACAGACAGACAGACATAGTCTCCGGAAGTAAAGCCTTCATATTTTCCACAATAGAAATCATCTGCGCACATGTTTGTTGTCGTAATTGTAAGCCTGCCTCCGCCGGGCATCGCGTCGCGTGCGTTCACGGCCAGATTCATGAGGATTTGTTCAATCTGCGACGGATCGATCTTGATCATTCGCAGATTCTCCTCCAGATGGCAGGTCAGGTGAACATCTTCCCCGATGAGACTGACCAGAGCTTTGTTCGTATGGGTAATCATTTCATTCAAGTCGATGACTTTAGGAGAAATGATCTGCTTGCGGGAGAAAGCCAGCAATTGAGTTGTGATGTTGCGCGAACGGATGGCGGCTTTTTTGATTTCGGCAATGTCATTCAACACGGGATGATTATCGGACAGACGTAGTTTGGCAAGATCGGTGTATCCCAGGATGACGCTGAGCATGTTGTTGAAATCATGCGCGATCCCTCCTGCGAGCCTTCCGATGGTTTCCATCTTCTGCGCCTGCACCAGCTGTTTTTCCAGTTTGTCCTTTTCCTGTGCCGTCTTTCGCCTCTCTCTGATGTCCTTGCTTGTGATCAGAAGTCCCGTTACATTGTCGTTTTCGTCCCGTGTAAAGGTGGCGGTGATTTCCAGCCAGATGGTTCCTCCGTCTTTGTGGTAGGCTTCCACTTCCATTGTTTGAGTTCCGAACCGGCGGGGTTTCTTCCTGGAGTCGTAGTTCAGTGCCTCCGCCAGTATTTTTTCTACCATAACTCTGGATTCCGGCGTCAATCTTTCTCTGGCTGTGAGATGTTTAAGCTCTTCCAGAGAGTAACCTGTAATGCGTTGAATAGACGGGCTTTGATACGTGTATTGTAAATTTAAATCCAGCGTCGCAATGGCATCGCTCATGTTTTCCACAATCATCCGGTAGAGTTTCTCGCTTTCCCTCAGGGCTTCTTCAGCTTTTTTGCGTTCGGATATGTCTCTTGTTACACCCAGAATCTCAAAAGGTTTGCCGTTTTCATCGCGGTTGAAGCTTATTCTGTTTTCGACCCAGAAGTATTCGCCCGTTTTTCGCATGATCTGTAATTCAAACGTCACGGTCTTTTTCTGGTCAATGGCATCTCCTCTTGATTCCCTAGACAGTTCTTCATTCAGTTCTTCGTCCAGCATTTGCTCAACCATCCTGTGGGTGTCCGGAGGTAGCAGAGATGTAAGGGGCATCTTAATGACCTGT
Organism: uncultured Smithella sp.; assembly: GCA_964640755.1. Taxonomy (GTDB): domain Bacteria; phylum Desulfobacterota; class Syntrophia; order Syntrophales; family Smithellaceae; genus UBA8904. The sequence continues at coordinate 1,573 of CAZXIP010000087.1, forward strand.
TCGGGTGTGAAACCGGTAATGTGCAGGACGGAGGGACTTAAATAAGTAAAGCACAGATTAAAGTCCATTGTCCAGATGATGTCGCGAATATTATCGGTGATCAGGCGCAGGTGTCTTTCGTTTTGCTGGATAATTCGTTCCGTTTCAAGCCTGTTGGTGACATCCCTTCCAATCCCGCTGAAGCCGATAGGCTCTCCCGTTGCCGATCTCATCAGCACGATGGATCTTTCGATGTGACGGATGGAACCGTCTTTGGTCAGGACGGTGTGGTGCATAATATTTTTTGTTTTACCCGTGCGGTATACTTCATTGGTTGTCGCGAAAACATGCTGGTTCTGTTCAGGGGGAATGATTCTACGATAATTAATGTTTTGGAGTTCTTCGCGGGTGTATCCCAGCATCCGGCAAAGTGTGTCGTTGAAAAAGATAAAGTTGCCCCTGAGGTCCGTCTCCAGGTAGTACTCTTCTATGTTTTCGAGAATATTCCGGTAACGTTTTGAGTCTTTTCTCAGACTATCCAATTCCTCATGGATACCGTCCATTCTCCGGCCGGCATTCTTGAGCATTTCATTGACGGCATCTGCGATCAATCCTGTTTCATCGTCTTTTGCTGAAACATCAAGTCTTGCGGAATAATCGCCCTCTGCGGCCTTTTTCAATGCTTCAAGGATCTGTTTGATCTGGCTGGTTTTGGTTTTTGGAGTCATCGAATATCCTCCAATTTAATTCTACATGATTTGTATGACCGGACGCAAGTATTAATAACATATAATATCGACCAAATAGAGAATATTCAGGTGCCAGAAAAAGCCGGCAAAAAGGCTTTTTCTGCCCGGGAAAAAACTGCGGGCAAAAAAAACCGGAGCAGGCTGACCGGCTCCGGTTTTTTCCCTTCTTATAGTGTTAATCTTTATTTCTTCTTTGCGGCTTTCTTGACCGGCTTTTTAGCGGCAACTTTTTTGACTGCAACTTTCTTTACGGCCGTTTTTTTCATTAAGGTTTTCTTAGCGGCGGCTTTTTTAGCTACAGCTTTTTTAACGACAGGCTTCCTGGTCGCTGCTTTTTTTGGGGCAGATTTTTTCACCACAGTCTTTTTGGCAACCGGCTTTTTAGCAGACGGCTTCCCGGAGGCAGCCTTTTTTGCCGGAGCTGTGCCTTTGAATGCTGCTTTTGCCGCGGCCAGTCCCGCAAGCACATTCCTGGCTGTCTTGACAATGGCCTTTTTCAATGGCGCTACCTTTTCCGTCTTCTTTACCGGCGCTGCATTTCTTAAAGCCGCCTGTGCTGCAGCAAGCCTCGCGATGGGTACCCGGAAGGGCGAACAGCTGACATAATTCAAACCGGTCAGATGGCAAAACTCTATGGAACTGGGTTCGCCGCCGTGTTCACCGCAGATGCCAACTTTCAGTTTGGCGTTGACACCCCGGCCTTTTTCCACGGCCATTTTAATCAATTTGCCGACACCGTCGCGGTCCAGAACACGGAAAGGATCAACCGCCAGAATCTTTTTGCTGACGTATTCGGGAAGGAATTTGCCCGCGTCGTCGCGGCTGTAGCCGAAGGTCATCTGGGTCAGGTCGTTGGTGCCGAAGGAGAAGAACGCCGCTTCCTTCGCGATTTCATCAGCGGTGACCGCCGCGCGCGGCACTTCAATCATGGTACCGACGGAATAATCAACTTTCACGCCCGTTTCTTCCATGACTTTTTTGGCAGTGGCGACGATGATTTCCTTCTGCGATGCAAGCTCCTTCACGATGCCGACCAGCGGAACCATGACTTCAGGACGCGCGTCCACGCCTTCTTTGGTCAGTTGACAGGCCGCTTCAAAAATGGCGCGTGCCTGCATTTCAGTGATTTCGGGATAGGTGATGCCCAGGCGGCAGCCACGGTGCCCCAGCATCGGGTTGAATTCATGCAACGCATTGACCTTGGCTCTCACGGCTTCCACGGAAATTCCCATTTCCTGGGCCATTTCACGCTGGCTCTCTTCTTCGTGCGGAACGAACTCATGCAGCGGCGGATCGAGCAGGCGAATGGTGACGCCGTATCCTTCCATGGCTTTCAAAATGCCGTAGAAGTCTTCACGCTGCATCGGCAACAACTTGGCCAATGCCTTCTTGCGGCCTTCCAGGTCATCGGCCAGGATCATTTCGCGCACGGCTTTGATTCGTTCACCTTCAAAGAACATGTGTTCGGTGCGGCACAGGCCTATTCCCTGCGCACCGAAGTTCCGGGCGACGGCCGCGTCATGCGGTGTGTCGGCGTTGGTGCGGATTCCCAGTTTTTTGGCTTCGTCGGCCCATTGCATAATAATGCCGAAGTTGCCGGAGAGTTCCGCAGGGCGGGTTTTCACTTCGCCCAGCATCACTTCGCCGGTCGATCCATCCAGAGAAATGTAGTCTCCTTCTTTGACGGTGGCAGTTTTAAATTTGATTTCCTTACGGGCATAACTGATTTCAATATCACCACAACCGGAGACGCAGCATTTGCCCATGCCGCGGGCAACAACAGCAGCGTGCGAGGTCATGCCGCCGCGCTGGGTCAGGATGCCCTGCGCTGCGCTCATGCCCTTGAGATCTTCGGGAGAGGTTTCAATCCGCACGAGAACGACTTTCTCGCCGCGTTGTTTCCATTCTTCGGCATCATCCGCGTTGAAGACGACACGTCCTGTTCCCGCGCCGGGTGAAGCAGGCAATCCTTTGGTGATGACATTGCGGGTGGCCGTGGGGTCAAACGTCGGATGGAGTAACTGGTCGAGTGATGACGGATCAATGCGTAACAGAGCGGTCTTTTTATCGATCAGTTTTTCGTTGACCATATCAACCGCGATCCTCACGGCGGCTTCGGCGGTGCGTTTGCCGGTTCGGGTCTGCAGCATCCAGAGTTTCTGATCCTGAATAGTAAATTCGATATCCTGCATTTCTTTGTAATGATGTTCGAGTTTGGTGTAGACGTTGACCAAATCCTGATATGCGGCAGGCATATATTCCTCAAGGGACGGGAATTTCGTGGCGCGTTCCTCTTCGGCAACGTTGTTGTCTTTCGCCCAGCGTCGGGATCCTTCCAGAGTGACCTGCTGCGGTGTGCGGATGCCGGCGACAACGTCTTCGCCCTGTGCGTTGATCAGGTATTCACCGTAGAAAAGGTTTTCGCCGGTGGCCGGATCGCGCGTGAAGGCGACGCCGGTTGCGCAGCTTTCGCCGCGGTTGCCGAAGACCATGGCCTGTACGTTGACGGCGGTTCCCCAGTTGTCGTCAAAACCGTTCATCTTACGGTACAGGACGGCGCGTGCCGTGTTCCAGGACATGAAAACAGCGCCAATTGCGCCCCAGAGCTGTTCTTTGGGATCCGTCGGGAATTCCTGGCCGAGTTTTTTCACGATGAGCTGCTTGAAGCGGCTGACCAGTTCTTTCAAGTCGGCAACGGTCAGATCGAGATCCGCCTTGACGCCTTTTTCCGCTTTCAATTCGTCCATGACTTCCTCGAATGGATCGTGGGCGTCTTTGTCTTCGGGCTTGAGGCCCATGACGACATCACCGTACATCTGGACAAATCGACGGTAGGAATCCCATCCGAATCGCTCATTGCCTGACTGGCGAATGATGCCCTCAACCGTCTCATCGTTCAGCCCGAGGTTGAGAACGGTGTCCATCATGCCAGGCATGGAGACGCGCGCGCCTGAGCGAACGGACAGCAGAAGCGGATTGGCCGGATCTCCGAATGTCGCCCCCATGGAGTTTTCGACTTTTTTCAATGCAGCCGTGACTTCTTTTTCCAGGCCGGCAGGAAATTTCCGGTTGTTTTTGTAGAATTCCACGCAGACATCGGTAGTGATTGTGAATCCCGAGGGTACAGGAATTCCCAGGTTCGACATTTCGGCGAGGTTTGCCCCTTTGCCGCCGAGAAGGTTTTTCATGTCGGCCCTGCCTTCACTGATCCCCTTCCCGAAAGTGTAAACACGTTTAGCCATATTTCTATCTCCTTTAGAAAGAATTCTTTATAGAGAAAACATAAGCGTGGAGTTTAATAAATGAAATCATTGGTGCTGTAAAGTGTTTTTTCTGCATTTAACGTAAAAACCCCTGCCAGGGAAAGGGCAGGGGCTTTTACTTCTGGTGCTATATATAGAGGGAAGGGTTTAGCTGAAAAGGTTTTTCAGTGTATCGACAACCGGTGCCGTAAAAAGGGCAATCAGCGTAGTATAAAGGGCAAATGAGCCAATGGCTTCACTTAAATACAACTTATCGTATTTACGCTTCAGGGATACAATAATGAGCCCCCCGACAATCAGGCATCCGATATGGAAGAAGGGGAAGGATTCTTCTGGGGCGGCACTGAACTGGGCGAAGGTGAACGTGGCTGTAGTTAAAACAATAAAGCCGATCAAGAGGGATATCTGCATAATTTTTTTCATGGTTATAATTTCTCCAAATCATTGAATGAATAACTGTTATTTGCTGTTTGTATATGAAAAAAACATGCCAGATAACAAATCAGTGAATAATATTTTATAAGTATATGATACTATTTATATTTTAATTTTAAGGCGATGTTGCTCTCCAGAGGTGGTCGTGACAAATGCTTGTCCTGTTTAAAGAAACGTTCAATGCTGATCAAAAAACGAATGAAATATTTAAAACCGGAATGCGCGCAATGGACGTTCACTACTGAATGGTTTTCCTTTCACGGGCATTGTGCTAATAGCATTTCATGGTGATGGAAAAACGATTTCACAAGAAAATCCCTTCAGGGCATAAGCATTCGCATTCCATGAGGAATTCCGGACGGCCGGGGGTGTTTTCTTTTATGAAACCTGAAATCACGACGCCGCTGAAGAGTGTTTTGGCTAAGATCGGGAAACCGCCATCCGCACCTTTTGTGCCGGATGAATTTCAGAAACAGGCACTGGCCGCCATAAAGCAGAATGATTGTCTGGTCATTGCGCCGACCGGTTCCGGAAAAACCTGGATTGCCAGAGAGGCAATTTTGTCGGTGATGGAAAAAGGCGGACGCTCGTGGTATGCTTCCCCGCTCAAAGCTCTGTCCAATTCCAAGTGGGTAGAGTTCGGCCTGCATTTCGATCCGGAGAATGTCGGCATCATCACCGGCGACACCAAGGAAAATACCGAAGCGCCCATCATTGTCGGTACGACGGAAATTCTACGCAATCAGCTCTACGACGCCATGCACCTGGGGGATGATTTAAACTGCGATCTGGTGATTCTGGACGAAGCTCATTTCCTGGGTGATGCGGACCGCGGTGTGGTCTGGGAAGAAATCATGATCTATCTGCCGGTGCGTGTGAATCTGCTACTGCTTTCAGCGACGATCGGCAACGGCGATGAGATCGCTTCATGGCTTCAATCCATCCGCAAGAAAACCTGCACGGTGATCCGCGAGGAAAAACGTCCTGTGCCCCTGTATCCGATGTTTCTGCATCCATCCGGCTGTCTGCATCCTTTTCTGGATGGAAATAAAGCCGGACCGGCTGTTTGTGAGTTTTTGAAAAAAGGAAAATTCAGTCATCGCGGAAGCCGTCGTCCACCTGATTACGCGGGAATTATCCGGGTGCTGGAACGGTTCAATCTTTTACCGGCCATCTTTTTTTTAAAATCACGTGCCGAATGCGACACGGCGCTGTCCTGCCGGGCTGGACTTCCGCCTCTAAAAAATCCCGAAGCGTTTACCGATGATTTATACGACCTTCTGGATCGGTTTCCCTCTCTGGGCAGTCACCGGCAGATCAAGGCGCTTCGGACCGCGGGTCTGGCGGCGCATCATGGCGGACAGTTGCCCGCCTGGAAACTGATGGTCGAGGAAATGATGAACCGGGGACATCTGCGGGTGATCTTTGCCACCTCCACCATTGCCGCGGGCGTGAATTTCCCCGCGCGCACCATTGTGCTGTTTAACTCTGATCAGTTTAACGGCCATGATTTCGCGGCACTCTCCGCGACCGAATTCCGGCAGATGACCGGGCGCGCAGGCAGGCGTGGTCAGGACAATATCGGTTTTATGCTGGCGGTTACAGGCCGGTTTATGGATTTGGGACATATCCGGAAAATGCTTTCCGCCGCGCCGGAAG
>CAZXIP010000088.1:0-7653 GCA_964640755.1 uncultured Smithella sp.
TGTTGCCCCGGACCATGGCTTCCGTGTAAATAAAGGGTGTGGAAGCGACGACGCCCGGTGTTTTTTCGATTTCTTCCCGGATCGCAGGATAATTTTTCATGGGCGCGTTCATACTGGCTGTGACTTCGATATGAGATTTGATTCCCAGAATCTTGGTGCGCAGATCTTCTTCAAACCCGTTCATGACGGCCAGAACGATGATCAGGGCAGCGACGCCCAGGAAAATCCCGAAAATCGATATAAAGGTAATGATCGAAACAAAAACCTGCTTGCGTTTCGCTTTCATGTACCTTCTGCTGATGAAAAACTCATAAGGCATTAAAAATATCCTGTCGGGAAAACACCGATTTTACCGTTTAATAAATTCCGGAGCGTATCTCATTCCTGCCTGGTTCTCAAAAGCGGGAACAATATGACGTCACGAATGGACGCTGAGTCGGTAAAGAGCATGATCAGCCTGTCGATGCCGATGCCTTCCCCGGCTGTCGGCGGCATGCCGTATTCCAGTGTCCGGACATAGTCTTCATCCATTTCGTGGGCTTCGTCATCCCCGGCTTCCCGTTCCCTGAGCTGTTGCATAAAACGTTCGCGCTGATCGGCGGGATCGTTCAACTCGGAAAAGGCGTTGGCTATTTCCCTCCCTGAAATGTAGAGTTCAAAGCGGTCCACCAGTTCCGGGTCGGTGTTGGACCGGCGGGAAAGCGGCGAGACGGCGACTGGATACTGCGTGACAAAAGTAGGCTGGATCAGCTTTTTTTCGACCACCTCGTCGAAAATGGCCATTAAAATCTTTCCATGCGGGTCTGTTTCCTTGATATCGCAGCCGACCCTGCGGGCAAATGCAATGGTTCCTGCTGGATCACTCACATCAGCGGGGTCCATGCCGGCTATCTGCAGGAGAGCATCTTTGACGGAAAGGCGCCGCCACGGCGGTGTCAGGTCGATTGCCTCTCCCTGATAGGTGAAGCTAAGTCCGTTGAAGACGTTTTGGGCAATGAAAGCGAATAATTCTTCCGTAAAGGACATCAGATCTTCGTAAGTGGCGTAGCTTAAGTAGAACTCCATCATGGTGAATTCAGGGTTATGAAACGTGGAGATGCCTTCGTTCCGGAAGTTGCGGTTAATTTCATAAACCCTTTCCAGCCCGCCGGTGACCAGGCGTTTTAAATAGAGCTCGGGGGCAATGCGCAGGTAAAGATCCTGGTCCAGCGCGTTGTGGTGGGTTTTGAAAGGACGGGCAACGGCGCCGCCTGCCCGCGGCTGCATCATGGGCGTTTCCACTTCCAGAAATTCATGCTGGTCCATGAACTGCCTCATCAGTTTTATGATCAGGCTGCGCCGGTAAAAAATATCCCTGACCGCCGGATTGGATATCAGATCCAGGTGCCGCTGCCGGTATCTCGTTTCGATATCCGTAAGGCCGTGCCATTTTTCCGGCAGGGGATGAATCGATTTGGCCATCAGGCGCAGTGTTTGGGCCTCCAGCGTCAATTCATTGGTTTTGGTCCTAAAGAGCTTCCCGGAAACAAAAATGATGTCGCCAATATCCAGCTTTTTAAAAATTGAAAAATCCTGTTCGCTCAGGATGTTTTTTGCAACATAGCATTGCATTTGACCCTTGCGGTCCTGAAGTTTGACAAATGCCGCTTTGCCGAAGCTGCGAATGGCCATCAGCCGGCCGGCCAGCGAAAATTTTTCTGTCAGCCCGGCCAGGCTTTCGCCGTCTTTGCCGCCGAATCCGTCCATGATTTCGGCCGTTGTATTTTGAGGCTTTGCATCATTGGGATAGAGATCCACTCCGTCAGCTTTTAAGGCCGCAATTTTTTCCAGGCGAACCTTTAAAAGTTCATTGTCTTCCATAATTTCTCCGCTTTTTCTAAAGTTTATCTGACTATATTTTTTTTAATGATTAGTCAAGCAGGATTGTGACCGGGAATTCTCATGAATCGGGCGTTTAGGGAACGAAAAATGTGTTTGCCTCCGGGGCGGTTGTTATGTATGATGCGTCCACTTTATTCACAGGGGGGAAGAAAATGATCAACAAGGCAATATTGATCGGCAGGCTGGGCAAGGATCCGGAAGTGCGCTACACACCGGAAGGAACCATGGTTACAAACTTCACTCTGGCCACCGATGAGCAATGGAAAGATAAAAGCGGGGAGAAAGTTCAGAAAACAGAGTGGCATCGTATTGTTACTTTTGGTAAACTGGCCGAAATCTGCGGCAACTACCTGGTAAAGGGGAAAATGGTTTTTATCGAGGGGCGCATTCAAACGCGCGCATGGGAGGATAAAGAGGGCGTGAAGCGATACACAACTGAGATTGTGGCCAATGACATGAAAATGCTTGATTCCAAGGGGCAGGGCAGGGCAGACGATACAGCAGCGGCCTCTGCGCAAAACACCGCCACGCCGATGGATGATGTTCCGTTCTAGCGTATACCTAGATAGTTTTTGTAGACAAGAGCCTGATAGACATCGATCTGTCAGGCTTTTATTATCATACCGTTTATTCGTTATTTTATGAAAAAACCAACCCGGAAGAAGATTGTCATCCTTGCCATCATTGCAGTCCTGCTCGTTTCCGCGGCAGCGGGCATCGGCACTGCTTTATTCACACTGTCCAATCTTGATGCCTACAAGGGGGATATCGTCACCTTTCTCAACAAGACACTCAATCGTGAAGTATCCTATGAAAATGAAGAATTCTCATTCTATTTTGGACCCGCCTTCACTTTCCGGGAGATTAAAATCAAAGAAAAAAACGGGAAGGACACCTTCGCGACAATAGAGAGGCTTACGTTCAAAGTGGCCGTATTCCCTCTGCTCGTGGGAAAAATCGTTATCAGAAAAATGCATCTTGAGAAACCGGCAGGCATCTTGTACCGGGACCGTGACGGAATCTTGAATATCAGTGACCTCCTGGAAAGCCAAAAGACTCCATCCATTGAAGTAAGAAAAATTATTGTTAGTCACGGCACGATGACCTTTACCGATCATCACATCGTCCCGTCAGGGTTGAAGATTAGTCTCAACGATGTCGGACTTAGAATGCATAAGCCCTTCTGGGGGCGGGCGACGGATCTTGATCTTGTGGCTGCCCTCGATCAGAAGGGAAAGAAAGGAAGGTTGTCCATCAGCGGCAGTATCAGGCCCTCCGTTAGAAATGAATCTCTGGTGAACAGCAATATCGACGCCAGGATCATTGCGACAGGCCTGAGCATGGATCAATACGGGCCATATTATGCAAAGTATCTGCCCATCCGGAAAGCGGCGGGGGTCCTGGATATCGATGCCCGTATCAAAGGAAATGCGAGCCGATTCAGTTCAGAAGGATCTGTCGCCGTAAAGAATCTGAACCTGCAATACCCGGAAGTATTCCACGCCTCTCTAACGCCAAAAAAAGTAATCCTTGACTATGCAATACAGCGGACTCCATCTGAAATCATCATGGAGAAACTGGATCTTGTGGTCGATGATTTCAAAATATCGGGAAGATTCTCTATCAAAGATATCGACAGGAAGGATCCGCTGATTACAGCGGAAGCCTCCACCTCCCCCGTTTCTCTGGAGAAGATGGGTGCTTTTGTCCCTTATGGGATAATCGCTGATGACGTGGCAGATTTTATCAAAACACATATCAAAGGGGGGATGTACCAGCTTAAAGAAGGCAGCATTCACGGGAGGGTCAGCCAGATCACCCATATGGGTGAAAATGAAAATTACAAAGTCCTTCATGTTAAAATCGGGGTGGACAAAGGGATCCTTTCGTATGGGAAAAACGTTCCCGTTTTCAGCGGCATCAAGGGTGAGTTGGAGTTCCGGGGCAGAGACATGCTCCTTAATCATATGTACGGTAAATTCGGAGAATCACCGATGACCCTTGAGGGAAGAATCACCGATTACTGCCTGCCGGGCCCATCCGGCTACCCGTTTACCCTGACCATGAACCCCGGACAGAAAGAAGTCGCGTGGCTCCTTGGCATAGATGCTGGCAGTAATTTTGTGTTCACGGGGAAGACGTTCCTCCGGATGACAGGATCAGGAACGACGGATAACTACAAATTAGACGGCAACTGGAATCTTACGGACGCATCATACAACTATAACGATGTGTTCACCAAGCCGCCATCGCAATACAATCAGGTTGCTTTCAAGTCCGGTTTCAAATCCGGTGAATGGCAGATTGAGGCCTTCTCCTTCTGGTTGGCTTCTTTGAGGATAAACGCGGCTGCAAATTACAGGTCCCAGGACAAGTTCATTTCTCATTTTGCCATTGAATCAAACCCGTTTAAAATTGAGAATATTATATCTAATCTGCCTCGAATGGGTAAATATCAGCCCGTCGGAAATATGCAGTTCGCTCTCACAGGCAGCGGCATGCTAAAATCTATTGCAGATCTGGATTTGCGCGGCAACATCGCTTTTTCCGGCGTCTCCGTGAGGCCTATCGAAACCTTCAGGCCGATCAGTGTCATAAAGGGTTCGGTCAGTATAGGCAAAAACAGATTGGATACATCGTTGCTTACAGGAAAAATCGGGAAATCCCCGGTGCAAGGCAGGGTAACATTGAAAAACTTCAGTAGCCCGTCTGTCAGCGTGAACGTTTCATCAGCTCTCCTCAATCTTGAAGATGTCGGGCTGCAGAGTCCGTCTGGTGCAATTAGTCTTAAAAACGTTACCGGGGATCTCGTCTTCAGGGACCATCAGCTTCTGATCAGCAGGTTGTCCACCCATTTGAATAACTCGGTGTTCAATGTGACAGGCGACATGCCGGATGTGAAAAAGCCATTTTTCGATATCCGTGTGACTTCACCTTTTCTCGATACGGATGATATTATTCTTTTGGCCGGCCTTAACACCCGGCCAAAAAAAGAATCAGCATCGGATGAGGAGTTGTCCCTGAAGGCCTCCGTTTACGCTAATCGGGGAAAGATAAACTCGATTCCTTGTTCAGAGCTTCGGACCACATTAACCTACAGAGAACGGACCATGGACATACCTGCTTTGGAAATGAACGCCTTCAACGGCGGTTTCACCGGAAAAGGGCATATTGTTTTTCCCAAAGACGGTGCTACGCAATACCATGTGGATTTTACGATCTCGAAGATGTCGGCAGAGCAAATTTTAAAACATGCAGGTTTTGAAATAGCATCGATAAAAGGCACACTGACGATGAAGGGTGATTTGACTGCGGAAGGCGCAACCCTTTCCGATCTGAAAAAAACGGCAAGAGGAACCTCAACGGTCTTGATGGAGAAGGGCTCACTGAACAAATTTGCCGTTTTATCCAAAGTATTCTCCATCCTGAACGTGTCGCAACTGCTGAAATTCCAGCTGCCGGATATGGTCACGAGGGGGATGCCGTTCACGTCAATTAATGGAACATTATCTCTCGAAAATGGCATCCTGTCCAGTGACAATCTGTTCATCAAAAGCGATTCCATGAATATATCCGTTGTGGGGAAAACCGATATCATCAAAGAGGAGCTTGATCATAATATTGGAATACAACCTTTCCAGACGGTTGATAAGATCGTAAGCTATATTCCGGTTGCGGGTTGGATCCTCACTGATGACAAACGGAGGCTGATGACGCTCTATTTTCATGCGCAGGGGAAATGGCGTGATCCTGGCGTCACTGCTATTCCTTTCAAGTCCATGTCGAAAGGTCTGCAGGATATTTATATGAATCTCTTTCATCTGCCGGCAAAGCTGATCACCGACACGGGAGAGGTTATCACAGGGAGATGATCTGTGCCATTGATCGATTAACTGTTCCGGGGGTGTGCAGGTTCTACTTTTCATCCGGCTTTTTTGCCGGCGTATCGGTTGAGTTGTTGTTGTCCGAGACAGATTTTTTGAAGTTTTTAATGCCCTTGCCCAGGGCCGAGCCGATTTCCGGTAGTTTCCCGACGCCGAAAATGATTAAAATAATGACCAGTATAATCAGTAATTCCGGTATCCCTATCCCAAACATATGATTACCTCTTTCGTTTTTGTTTTACGGCAGGCTAAGGTGAACGACCTGTCCTGGCTTGCCTAAATTCTTAATGTTTTTCCCGTTCAGCGACATCCTCACTCCGCCCGCATTGCCGAGGTCCACGTTAAAATGCGCCGCTTTGTGCGACACTTTTTCTCCGGCCTTGAGCATCATTTGAAAAGCTTCTTTATCATCGGCCTGAATCCGAATCCATGTTTCATCCGTTGCCTGGACAACCAGCGTGGACAATTCTCCATCCTGAGGAAGCGCCTCTTTTTTGGCCTTTTTATCTTCAGGAGGAGGCGCAGGTTCTTCGGAGTCTCCGGGTTCGCTCTGGTCCTGCGTGTTATCGGACCAGCTTTCCACGCTAATTGTTTCCACGGCCCGTTGCTGATTGTCACTTGTTTTTGTCATGATAGGATTTTCCGGTTCTCGCAGATTGATTTCAAGAGGCAAATCTTTTGACGGTTCGGATTTTGTTTCCGGGGATTTTGTGCTCTGAATCTGATTTCCAACCGCAGCGTTTTGCCTGGATTCCGGCAAATGGGTGTTCCGGTTGCTGATAAAAAAGGCTGCGCCTGCAAAAACAATGATGATAAAGAGGATCCACAGAAACGTTTTATTTTGGTTCGGTCTGGCAGACGGGGGAGCCGGGCAGGATGGTTCGGCTTCCTGGTCTATTGCCGGTGATTGCAGATTCTTGAGATAATTGTCATATCGCTGCAATACAGGCCCGCTGTCGATCCCTATGGCATCAGCGTATGTCTTGATGAAATTTTTAGTATAGGTCGGGACGGGCAGTACCTGAAAATCACCATTTTCAATGGCTTCCAGATAGCGCACACTGATTCGCGTTCGCCCGAACAATTCATTCAGGGTCAGTCCTGAATTTTCACGAGCCTTTTTTAAATCCGTTGCGTTGGGATCAGTGTTGTTTTCCGTCGTCATTAACCTGTCACAAATAAACACATTTTTGTTTTGTTTAGCACTATTTTTTTGACAGCGCAACGTTTAAGATTATTCTTACTTTATCGTATTCTTTGTGGTTTAATTACTCAAATTTTTTCATGAAGGAGTGCGTATCGTGATGACAGAATTGATGGAATTTGCCGGGAATCTTGCCCGTCAGGCCGGGAGGGTGCTGGCAGACAAACTCACAAAACAGAACCGTGTTTATTATAAGGGAAGCATTGATCTGGTGACGGAAGCTGACAAAATGTCGGAGGAGTTCATTTTGGCCCAGATCATCCGCCGGTATCCCGAACACGGGATCTTGTCCGAGGAGTCGGCGGCAAAAAATGAACAGGCGCTCATGCGCTGGATCATTGATCCGCTGGACGGCACCACCAATTACGCTCACGGGTTTCCATTCTTTTGCGTTTCCATAGCGCTGGAGAAGGAAGGAACGGTTGAGCTGGGCGTTATATACGATCCGACCAGGGACGACCTGTTTACCGCCGCGCGCGCCGGCGGGGCGTATCTCAACGGGGAAAAACTGCAGGTTTCTTCGGAGAGTGATTTGTCGCACAGTCTTTTAGCGACGGGTTTTCCTTATGACATCCGGGTCAGCACGGAAAATAATCTGGATTTTTTCAATGCAATGGCGGTGAGGGCTCAGGCCATCCGGCGCGCTGGCGCCGCCGCGCTTGACCTGGCGTATCTTGCCGCCGG
>CAZXIP010000089.1:0-7567 GCA_964640755.1 uncultured Smithella sp.
TTTTTTACGGAAGATCAGTTTGATCGGGACCTTGTCGAAGCCGAATTCGGTGCGGATTTGATTCATCAGGTATCGCTCATAGGAAAAGTGGACGCCTTTAGCGTGGGGAACGAATAAGATGAACGTTGGCGGTTTTATGCCGGTTTGCGTGGCGTAAGAGATGCTCATGGAACGGTTCTGAAAGCGCGCCATCGGGTTTTTCCGGACGGATCTTTCGACCAGATCGTTTAAAGGCGAGGTGCCTACTCTTTTCGTGCACTGGCTGTAGACTTCGTTGATAAGTTCAAATATCTTCGGCGCGCGTTGTCCGGTCACTGCGGAAATGAAAAGAATGGGAGCAAAATCCATGAACTTGAGTTGATCATGAATTTTTTCAACAAATTTACCCACGGTGGTATTGTCTTTTTCGATTTTATCCCACTTGTTTACCACGATGATGCAGGCTTTGCCGCGCTCATAGGCGAGACCGACAATTTTAGCATCCTGCTCGGTGATGCCTTCTTCCGCGTCGATCAGCACCAGTGCAATATCGCAGCGGTTGATGGTTTTGAGCGCCTGGACAACGCTGTATTTTTCCAGCGTCAGGCTGATTTTATTTTTCCTGCGGATGCCCGCCGTGTCAATCAGCAGATAATGTCGGCCGTGTACCTTGATGGTTGTGTCCACGGCATCGCGTGTTGTGCCGGGCGTAGGATTGGCAATGCTTCTTTCCTTTCCGGAAATCAGATTGACGAGGGATGATTTGCCGACGTTGGGCTTGCCGACAATCGCCACCGCAATGGGTTCGTCCTCATCGTCTTTACTTTCAATTGCCTGTGGGAAACCCTCCGTCAGCACGGCCAGCAGTTCATCCACACCCAACCCGTGCTGAGCGGAAATAGAATGAATTTCATCGATGCCCAGCCGGTAAAATTCAGAGAGAAGTTCTTCATGGCGCGCACCATCCACTTTATTGGCGGCGTAAAATACATTTTTGCCACGGCTCCGCAACTGGCGCGCTATTTCAATATCCGTCGGGGTGAGGCCGTCTTTGCCGTCCATCAGAAAAATAATGACATCCGCTTCTTCAATGGCCAGGTTTGTCTGCTCACGCATCTGGATCAGAATGCGTTCTTCCGTTACCGGTTCGAATCCGCCGGTGTCGATCAGCGTGAAGGCTTTATCGTGCCAGACGCAGTCCATGTAATTGCGGTCGCGTGTTGCTCCCGGTTCGTCGATGACGATGGCCTTCTGCTTTCCCGCGATGCGGTTGAAGAGCGTTGATTTGCCCACATTGGGCCGTCCGACGATGGCGATAACGGGTTTTGCCTGCATGGAAACCTCTATTTGATGAGTCCGAACTCTCGCAGCATTTTATCGGAGCTGGTCCAGTCTTTTCTGACGCGAACAAACAATTCCAGGAAAACCTTTGCGCCAAAAAGTTTTTCCATTGAAAGGCGCGCGTTCGTCCCGATTTTCTTGAGCATGGCGCCTTTTTTCCCGATCATGATCGCTTTTTGCGATTCTTTTTCCACGTTGATGGTTGCGCTGACGTGGATCAGATTTTTTCCCTCATCTTCCTTGAACAGATCAATCATGACGGCTGAGGCGTAGGGAATTTCCTGCTGGGTTAAAAGCGTAATCTGTTCCCGGATAAATTCCGCCGCAATAAAACGCTCTGTTGCGTCAGTTGCAATATCGTCGGGGAACAGCTGCGGTCCCTCCGGCAGAGCCTCCTTCAGGCAAGCGAGCAACTCATCAAGACCGTCTCCCTTTAAGGCACAGATCGGGAAAATTCCGGCGAAGTCATAAAGTCTGCTGTACTGATCGATCAGGGGCAGCAAAGAGGGTTTCCCGATCCGGTCAATTTTGTTGATGGCCAGAAATACCGGAGCTTTGGCGCCGGCCAGCGCTTCAATCAAAAAAAGGTCGTGTGGTCCGATCTTGCCGTCCGCTTCGACCATCATCAAAAGGACATCGGCATCGCCGATGGTGTCGCGGGCCGCCTGTACCATTGCCCGGTTGAGAGGACTTTTCGGGTTGTGCATTCCCGGCGTGTCGAGAAAGATCAATTGCGCATCGGGGAAATTCTTGATGCCCGTGATGCGGTTGCGCGTCGTTTGAGGCTTGTTGGCGACAATGGATATTTTGTCGCCAATGATCGCGTTGAAAAAAGTTGACTTGCCCACATTCGGACGGCCCAGAATGGCGATGAAGCCTGATTTATGCACAAGTGTCTCCAATAGTTTACAAGATACCCGGAATATCGAGAGAATACGTTTCTCCCGCTTCGGTGCTCAGAGATATATTTCCCGGAGGGACATCGAGATCGGAGTCTATAACGATATGAGCGTCCGGGTAAAGTTTTTTTATTGCTTCGACATTTCTGTTGCCGAGGCCCTGAAAATTGGAAACGTCATGTTTGGAGACTCTGAAGCGAAATTCACGGATATGCTGAGGAACATTTTTCAGCAGTTGCAGGGTGGCTTCGTAAAAAACGGCAGAATAAACCAGGCTGCCGAAGGCCGGGTGCAAGGGACCTGCCAGAACAGCTCCTTTCTGACTCATCTCCGGCGTCATTTGCAGACCAAAACGGATGATGCGAATGCCTGCAGGTATCAGTTTTTCCCGGGCCAGACAGCACCACTGGACCGCTTCATCAAGAGACAGGGGCTGATAGCGTCCCGCACGGTATTCATCAGCCAGCGCCGTATCTTTGAAAACAAGCACCGGATGAATACGCACGGTGTCCGGGTGCAGCTTGATGGTGTTCTCAATTGTCTCCATGAACATTTCACGGGTTTCAAGCGGCAGGCCGGCCATCAGGTGCAGCCCCGTTGCAAAGCCGTGCTGCTTGAGCAGTTTCATGGCCTCGACCGTTGCCCGGGCGTCATGACCGCGGCAGGCCTTACGAAGGACGTCCTCGTTGAATGACTGGGCGCCGATCTCAATCGTCCGGACGCCGGAGGAATACAAAAATTTTAACCGGTCGTCGTCAATATAATCCGGTCTCGTAGAAATCCGGATGGATGATACCTGTCCTTTTTGAATGTAGGTGTTGGCCCAGGACAAAAGGCGCTTTTGATATTCAGGTTCCAGGCCGGTAAAATTGCCTCCGTAAAAAGCGATTTCCACCCTGCGCATTTTGTCTTTGTTCCAACGCAGATAGGAGGCGACTTCTCCGTCAAAAAAACTTTTGATGACTTCCGGGGCGTAATTTCCGGCCGCAATTTTTTCATTGCAGAAAATACAGCGCTGGGGGCAGCCGCTGTTCATAATAAAAATAGGGATAATCAGGGATTTTTCCGACATTTGTTTTTCAGGAGTTTTTTGCATGATGAATACTTTCCCAGGCTTTTTGCGCCGCCTGCTTTTGAGCGTCTTTTTTACTTTTTCCCCGGCCGGTTTGCCGGATGTCACTGCCGATGGCTACTTCAATTTCAAAGATTTTGTCATGATCGGGGCCGCATGAATCAAGCAGGGTATAAAGCGGCGCTGATTTGTATTTCCTCTGGCACAATTCCTGAAGGGCTGTTTTATAATCGAAACATTGTGCGTTCAGGGTCTCATCACTCAGGAGGGGTTTCATCAGGCGCCTGAGTATTATTTTTGTTCTGCCGAAGCCGGAATCGAGATATATTGCGGCGATCACGGCTTCCAGCGCGTTGGCCAGAAGCGATTCCTTGGAACGTCCGCCGGACAGTTCCTCTCCGCGCCCCAGCAGCAGGCAATCTCCCAGGGCAAGCTTCCCCGCAAGATCCGCCAGGGGTTTTTCGTTGACCATCAGAGACCTCATTTTGGAGAGCGTCCCCTCGTCAAAACCGGGGTGCTTTTTCATTAGCAGATCGCTGACGCAAAGCCCCAAAACAGCGTCACCCAGGAATTCAAGCCTTTCATTGTCGCTTGCACCCCGCTGCGGATTTTCATGGGTGTAGGAGCGGTGTGTCAGGGCTGTCGAAAGCAGACCCATATCCCGGAAAATGTAGCCAAGCTTTTCCTGAAGAGCCGTTAATCGTTTTAATCTGTCTTTATCCATAAACAATCCTGCCTGTGAGCCTTCCTTCCCGATACTGTTCGATCTCTGCAATGACAATGGTATTTACTAAAGTTCTATGGTGTTTGTCCAGCATTACAGGAAGATAATTATGAGAGAACCCTTTGCCAAGGCCGGTTTTTTTATCCGGGCTTTGCTCAACCAGTACCGGCAGTGTTTTCCCTATAAAACGCCGGGAGAACGTTTCTCTTTTTTTTACGCCAAGATCCCGCAGGATGGCGGCCCGTTCCTTTTTAATCTTTTCCGGAACCTTGGACTGCATGTCCCGGGCAGCGGTTCCCGGCCTTTCGGAGTAGGGGAAAACATGCAGATAGGACACGGGCAGGCCTTCCAGAAGTTTCAATGTATTACCGAATTCCTTTTCGCCTTCGCCGGGAAAGCCGACCATCACGTCGATTCCGATGGCAATGTCTTTTATGGCCCGGACCACTTTTTCAATCAGGTTTCGATAGAATGCCACGTCGTAATTGCGTTTCATCATTTTCAGGATGGAGTCATCGCCGCTTTGCAGAGGGATATGCAGGTGCGGGCAAAGGTTTGGATACCGGTTGAAAAGACGAATCAGATCCTCCGATATTTCATTGGGTTCGATGGAACTGAGGCGAAACCTTGCCCCGGGATTTTGTGATAAAAGGCATTCGAGCATCCGGAAGAGATCGGTTTTGGGCTGTAAATCATGTCCATAGTGTCCCAGATGGATGCCGGTGAGAACAATCTCCCGGTAATTTTGACTGATGAAATTATTCACGCCCTGCAGAACGTCCCGGGAGGGCAGGCTGCGGCTGGTGCCGCGGGCAAAAGGGACAATGCAGTAGCTGCAAAACGCGTTGCAGCCGTCCTGGATTTTGAAAAAAGCCCGGGTCCGACCCGTCCAGGGTGAGAAGGGAGTGGCGATGAACTGCTTCTGCAGGAAAATATCGGACACGATGATTTGCGGGAAATTCTGCGCCGGATGATTCAGCATCTCGACAATCCGATGCTTGTTATCGTTGCCTACAACCGTGGTAACACCATCGATGGCGGCGAGTGTTTGAGCCTGAGTCTGCGCGTAGCAGCCGGTTACGATAATGCGGGCCAGGGGATTGGCGCGCTTCGCCCGTCGGATGAGCTGTCGCGCCTGAAAATCGGCAAAAGAGGTTACCGTGCAGGTATTGATGACGTAAGCATCGGCAACGGAGTTAAACGGAACCAGGATATGGCCGGCCGATTGCAGCTCTCCGGCTATTGAAGCAGAATCACACTGGTTTACCTTGCATCCCAGTGTGGTCAGGCCGACGGTTATTTTTGTTTTTTTCATAATTTTCATTCAGCGGATATGCTATCTCAAATCCGATTACACGTTTTATTATTTTCAGGTGACTCGCCCCTTGTCAAGGCAAACAATAAATGGATTTTATCTGGAAAATGCGATAAACGTTTAACAATTAATAAATACCGGAAGGAGACTTTATCCCATGGAATCTGTTGGGGCTTATTTCCAGGCAAACCCGGCGGCCTTCACGTTGCTGGCCATTTCTCTTGTCGTGTTGATTCTGTATTTTATCTTAAGCAAATTGATTAAACTGGCCATTGTTGTTCTTTTAGTCATTCTCCTGGGCGGAGGCGCTTACCTTTTCAAGGATCCGGCGTCCACATCCGACAAAATAAAAAAATCCGTTGAAACATTTAAAACAGGCGGAGAAGCAATCGGGGACAAGCTCAGCCGTTTCTGGCAGGATACCAGGGAAATAGGGGGTAAGGTGACAAAAGTTCCCGGGGAGATCAACAAGATGCTGGATACTGCCGACACAGATGTCAAAAAAGAATTCAAAAAGAAATAATCTTTTCTATGTAATGAACAGATCATTGGTCGAAAAATTCGGGTCGCTGGTCAAGTTAACGCCCATTCGCCTGAGCCCTGTTTCGTCACCGGGTGTGGGAATGTGCGTCATGTGAACTTCACAGCTTTGTAATTCCTTTATTTTTTCCAGCGCAAGTTCTGCGGCGGGATTGGTGGCGGCGCTGATGGAGAGCGCGATGAGCGCTTCTTCCAGGTCGAGGCTGACATTTTTTTCATCCAGGATTTCCGTTTTCAGCTTTCGGATCGAGTCGGTGATGTTGGGCGGCAATAGTTTGATTTTGTCGGGAATGCCAGCCAGGTGCTTGATCGCGTGGATCACCACACTGGACGCAGCGTGCATCAATGGTGAGTTATTCCCCGTGATGATCGTGCCGTCCGGGAGTTCAATGGCCGCGCCGCAGTAGATTCCCTCGTTGCCTCTGTTGCGTTCCAGCGACTCCTGTGCCGCCTGGCGCGCCGGCATCACAACGTGCCGGTCTTCCGGTTTCAGATTAAAATCGTTCAGAAATAATTCTACGCGCTGCACTGTCTCTTTATCCGAAAAACCCATGGCATATTCGCATCGGTAACGGAAATACCGGCGGATGATTTCCTGCTTGGAGGCTTCCTTTGAAACATCGTCGTTGGTAATGGCAAACCCGGCGCGGTTGACGCCCATGTCTGTTGGAGACTTGTAAAATGAAGGCTCGCCGGTGATTTTTTCCAGGATTCTTCTTAAAACCGGGAACACTTCCACATCACGGTTGTAATTGACGCAGGCTTCACCGTAGGCTTCCAGATGGAACGGGTCGATCTGGTTGAAGTCGCGGATATCGGCGGTGGCCGCTTCGTAGGCAATGTTGACCGGATGCTTGAGCGGCAGATTCCAGATCGGAAACGTTTCAAACTTGGCATAACCGGATTTAATGCCGCTTTTGTAGTCATGATAAAGCTGGGAAAGGCAGGTTGCCATTTTTCCGCTGCCCGGTCCCGGTCCCGTGACGATTACCAGCGGTTTTTCCGTCGGAATGCGTTCATTGGCGCCGTAGCCCTCATCGCTGACGATCAGGTCCACATTGGTCGGGTAGCCCTTCGTGAAACGGTGCGTAAAGACGTGGATACCGCGGCGTTCGAGCTTGTTTTTGAATAAGACCGCGGATGGCTGATTTTCAAAACGCGTGATGACAACGCCCCTCACGCTGATATTCCAGCTGCGCAGATCATCAATGAGCTTCATTGCGTCCGCGTCATACGTGATGCCGAAATCCGCGCGGATTTTCTTTCTTTCAATATCACCTGCGTAAATGCAAAGCAGGATATCCGCCCGGTCCTTGAGCTCTTTGATAAGCCGCATTTTGACATTGGGATCGTAACCGGGAAGCACGCGGGCCGCATGGTAATCATAGAGAAGTTTGCCGCCGAACTCCAGGTAGAGTTTATTGTTGAACCTTTCAACTCGTTTTAATATTGATTCGGTTTGTTGAGATATATATTTTTCATTGTCAAAACCTTCTTTTGAGGTTCCCATGAGCGTTTAAGTGCCTTTCTGGTGAATAGGTTTTTGATTACATTAAATTAATTTCCATTGCGCGAACCGGGCATGCAGAAACGCAAAGTTCGCAGCCGTTGCATTTTTCGGGATCAAACAGGACTTTTTGAGTTTTTTTCTCAAAAGACAGGGCGCCGGTCGGACAAAAACCGGTACAGGCGCCGCA
>CAZXIP010000090.1:0-7523 GCA_964640755.1 uncultured Smithella sp.
GCGGCAGGTGTCGGTGTCGGTGAACCCCGGAGCGGATCGATCCAGCTGTTTTCCATCCTGAAACGATACATTGAACAAAAAGGTCGGATTGCGCTGCATGAGAAAGCCGAAAGGGTTATTACCGAAAACGGCGCAGTGAAGGCTGTGAAAACAGCCAGGGCAACCTACACCGCTTCCAGGGTCATTTTTGCCGCCCGGCTGCCGTTGATCCTGGATATCATAGACAATGCGCTGCTGCCCGCGGACCTTGTCCGTTACGCGCAAAGAATCGAAAACAGCGCAGGACTGAGCATTGATTTTATTACAGACGGTCCGGTGAGTGACATTCGCTCAGGAATTCTGGGAGTGGATGTTCCGGTATGGGCGCGCTTCCAGTCCAATGCCGACAGTACCTTCACTCCTCAGGGGAAATACCTTTCCACATGGGGAATCATGCTGCCCTGGGGTTTTGACGGTGACAAAAGCATTGTGGCAGCGGCGGAAAAAAGATTAAAAAATATAATTTCGGCGGTTTTCCCGGATTTTCCTGGCCGGGTGGTCGAGGAAAGAAAAACCGTTGCTTCCATGATGAACGGGACAGTCCTGACTCCGGCGCAGTCCAGGCCTCACCGCCCCGATATTCCATGCCCGACCGTTAAAGGCCTTTATTTTATCGGCGACACGGTCCGGGGTGACGGTTGTTCCGGCGACATCAGCTTTTCGTCAGCGATGAAAGCTGTTGATCTCATTTTGGGCGAAGGAGATACGGCGACATGAGTCCGGAACCAGTCATAGAGACCCTGGTTCTTGCTTTACAGGGATTCGAAGCGGCGCTCAGGAAATTAAATCCCTTGGTGCTTGCCGAAATCCGGAAAGAGCTGTTTGCCCATATTGAGCCGCTTCAGGACGCGCAGCGGTATCTCCAAATCACCGGTGAAGACGGGATGGATGAAAGCACGCGTCTTACACTTTTGTGTGCCTGTGATTTCATGCTCCAGGCCGTCCGGAGTTTTGGTGATGCAGAGGACCTGCAGGCCGCGTTTATCGGGGCATTGCGCGCCGCGCGGAAATACTATCGAGCACAGGAAGCAATCTTTGCCCTGTGCGGCGTCTTCCCGGAAGTAAATCGGTATTTTTTGGAGCCAGGCATTTCCTTTTCTTTTCCCGTGGAACCATCGTCCGTCCGGGAAACCGGTCTGTTCCATGTCGGGACGGACCCGAATATTCACGCCCGGGGTGGGTATTCTCTCTATATTCCGGAATTCTGCTCTCCGGATCCAAACCATGCCTTTCCCCTGGTCGTGGCTCTGCACGGGGGTTACAGTCATGGGAGGGATTTCATCTGGTCCTGGATTCGTGAAGCCCGCAGCAGGGGATTCGTTCTTCTTGCTCCCACATCACAGGCAATGACATGGTCCATCACAAATGTTGAGCATGACGGAAAATTATTGGACCGTCATCTGAAAGATATCTTTTCACGTATTCACATCGACCGGTCGCGTATTCTTTTCACGGGAATGTCCGATGGCGGGACATTCGCGCTGGGACTGGCTTTTTCCGGAACGATTTCCTGTGACACCGTTGCTCCGGTAGCCTGTGCGCTTCCTCCTGTGAATTTGCAAAACGCAAAGGGAAAGCGCATTTTTTGGGTGCATGGAGCACAGGACTGGATATTTGCGGCAGACAGGGCGGTTCAGGCCTGCAGGCTTCTGCAGCAAGCAGGAGTGGACGTCAAACTCAAGATGATCGAGGATCTCTCCCATGCCTATCCGCGTGAAGCGAACGATACAATTCTGACTTGGTTTGGTATCGGAAAAAGAGGGGGCATATTACCACCCTGAAACAGAATCACAGAGGTTTCCCGAAAAGCAGTTTCAGCATATTAACAATCATTTTCTTTCGGCCGGCCCTTTCCATCAGGATGCTTAAATACAACATCTCCGTGTTCAGCGGAGGCACGGTCAACTTGTTCTTTTTCAACAGACGCGCGGCTTTGGGTTTGCATCTTGTCACACAGAGTCCGCATCCGATACACCGGTCCGGATCGACTCGGAAGGTTTTGCCGTCCGCGATGATCGCATCCATCTGGCAGCGTTTTACGCATAGGCCACACCCCGTGCAAAGATCTGCTTCAATGAGTGCGTAATAATTGGTTGCAAAAAATCGGGCGGGACGGGGATGTTTTTTAGCGGTGGTCAGCACGCCGCAGCAGCAGCCGCAGCAGATACAGATGCAGCTTGGCTTTTTGGAATTGCCCGGCTGCAGAACCATTCCTTTTTCTTCTGCTGTGTCCAGGATTTTCAGGCACTCTTCTTTGGAAATCTGTCTGGCCCGTCCGCGCGCCGCATAACCGGTTGATCCGAACAACAGACAGATTTCATAGTTGTCCGTTCGTTCGCATGGCTTTCCTACCAGGGCTTCACCCTGTTTGCAGACGCAGTTTGCCACATGGATCGTTTCGCGGGTATGCATGATGAAGTGACGCATGTTATCGTAGGTATCGAC
The DNA here is from genome assembly GCA_964640755.1 of uncultured Smithella sp. GTDB lineage: Bacteria > Desulfobacterota > Syntrophia > Syntrophales > Smithellaceae > UBA8904. The sequence goes on from CAZXIP010000090.1 coordinate 2,485, forward strand.
AATATAATCCGGAATGATTGCTTTCAGGTGAGGGCTGGTGCGGAGCTGGGGCAGCGATGAACGGAAGAATTCCGCGCCGAAGGCCTCATCGAAATAGCGATGCATCATATCTATGAGTTCAGGAGTCAGATCGTCGACATGATATTCAAACATGCCAATGGCCAGCATGGCGACGCCGTAACGCGGCTTTTTGCCTTTGCTGTCCGAGCGCCGGATGACGCCCTTCATAAACATCTCCTCCAGCACCGCAGCGAGTTTTTCCGAAGGAACTTCAATTTGAAATTGATCTTTGAGGTTTTTGCGGATTCTGCCCACGGGGATGGAACGGAGCGTCAGACACAGAGCAACTTTTGCCTGCAGCGGAGTAAAGAAATATTTGAGGATTTCGATTTCGACACCGCTTTTTGTCGGGGGGTATCCGATTGGATAACGGTCTAACTGAATCTGAAGCTGTCTGTATAAGGGGTCATCTGCCAACATGATTTTCAATACACTAATTGGAGGGTATCCGTCCACCTGCAATTTTGAAAAGAATCAGGGCATTTTGATTACGATGGCCCCGGTGATGATGAGGACGAGGGGCAGGCCCCGAATCCAGGTGACACGCTCTTTCAGGATAAAAATGGAGAAAATCCTACCGAAGACAACGGATGGTATGATCATTTCATTTTTTGCAGCATCTCACCCATCATTTTGTGGATCAGGTTGATGGCTTTCAGCGGGCGGATCATGACCTTGAAATCAACAATTCTGCCGTCCTCTCCCCAGGTGATCATGTCCACACCATTGACGGTAATTCCGTCGATAATGGTTTGAAACTCCAGCACGGCATTATTGCCGGAAATGACTTCCCGCAGATATTTAAACGTGTCGTTGTTGAAGACGTGCAGAGCAGCCGCCAGGTATAATGTGGTGATGGGCTTTCCTGCCTGCGGTGTATGAACCACCGGGGAATGAAAGACAACATTTTCAGCCAGGATATCGTCCAGCCCTGCTGGGCTTTTGGACTTAATCAATTTGTGCCATGCGTCGATGGTATTCTCAATCATAGTCAAACCTCGTATTTATTGGCCGGGCATAACGATCCGGGAGGCTTCCTGACGCTCCATTTCTTTGGCCTCTGCAATCATCGCCTGAACTGTTTTTTCAATGGCATCCGGTAATTTGTCTGCCGCTTCGCTGAGCGTTTTTGCTCCTTCAATGACACACTGAACAGGAATCGGTCCGTTAGGCGACATAAGCTGGGCCATCCCGGTAAAAAAGATTTCCCGGCTCTCGTCAATCGAACCGTCAATGTTGACGGGAGTAAGGCGACGGATGGAGGCATAGGTCAGGTCCGTGAACGTTTCTTCCTTGTACAGGTTGTCGGGATTTATTTTAATATTTGTTATTTTGGGTCCGTTGGCTTCACTCATGGTTTTTCTCCTTTGTCTTTGGAATCCTTGGTTATTATGCTCTGAAAAATAATGGAAACTGCAAGGTGAACGGCCCCGTTATTTTCGGATCATTGTTAGTTCTCCTACACTGAAAAACCCGGAGGGTCAAGAACGGATATTGCAAAAGCAGACGTTGAAAAGGGATATGCAGGCGGCAGATTATTCAGGTGGCAGTCCGGGTATTAACCCGTTTTGAACTGGGCAATCTGGCGTGAAATGGCCGCCAGGTTTCCTTTTTCATCCCATACTTCGCCGTCAGCCTCCAGGAGTCCGCAGGTTATGAAACGGGTTCTGAGGCTGCACTTGAGCCGGTCGGTCTGCGGCAGGTTTCGGATGTTCACGGAAAGCTCTATCGTCGGAACCCATGCGTTCATGCCCTGGGTAGCCATTACCGCGGGAGGCATGGAATCGATGATTAGAAAAAGGGAAAGAAGATCTATGGGACGGCCGTCGGAGAAACTGAAATAGCCCTTATTCTGCGATACATCGGTGAGTTTCCCGAACATCCAGCCCGCGCAGCCAGGGTCAAGCCTCAGATCGAGGTTTTGAAAAAGGCTATACTTGGGCATGGGCGGAATCTGGACGCATTCTTCAACCGGCGCAAGCTCCGGGGGCTTGGTTTCATACCGTTCAACATTACAACTGGTATTATCTGACGCGAATGTGCCCAGGGCCCGAATTTTTTCTTCTCCTTGCTGAAACACTCTTGCCTCAAAACGGGTAAACTGCCGGGAACGGGCGATTTCTGAAATATGGATCTCCACCTCGCCGGGAATACAGCGGGAAAGATAATTGGCGGTTACCAGTGGTGTGTTTTTCTTGTCGCTTTCCCGGAGCATTGCATCGGTGATCATCGCCATAAGATATCCACCGTTAGGATTCCCGTTTACAGACCAGTTATCCGAAACTACGCCGGCAAAGCGGGAGTTTCCCAGATCCGTGAGCAGAATGTCTTTATCAAAAAGATTCACAGCTGTATTTATCCTCCATGCATGCAGATCATCCGTCAGGCCGGGTCTTTGAATTTGGGAGGCTGCTTGGTAAACTGCGCGGTCACCGCCTCAAGCTGATTGGGGCTCCCCATGAGGGTCATCATCAGTTCGGATTCCATCATCAGACCACGGGCGGAATCACCGTGCCAGACTTCGTTCAGAAGTATTTTAGCCGCGCGAATGGCATCGGGATTTTTAGAAGCGATTTCTTTGGCCAGAGCCATGGCGTCATCATAGGGCTTTTCGCAGACATGCGTCACCAGTTTAAGGCGGAGCGCTTCTTCGCCAAGAATAACTTTATTTGTAAAGATCAGTTCCTTGGCTACGTCGATCGATACAAGATCGCGGATGGTCTGGGTTACGCTCATATCCGGTATCAGTCCCCAGCGCATTTCCATGATGGCGAATTTGGTGTCGGGCGTGCAGAAGCGAATGTCGGCGCCCATAGCGATCTGGAAACCGCCGCCCATCGCCACGCCGTGAATAGACGCAATGACCGGCACGGGAAGCTCTTTCCATCCGTAACCGATATGCTGATAGATGTTGGAAATCCGATCCTTATATCGATCCGTGAGATTGGGGAACCTTTTTTCTCCGGATTGCATGGCCGCGAAATTCTCAATATCCAGCCCGGCGCAGAAGCTCTTGCCTTCGCCGGAAATCACAACAACGCGAACGCCGGGTTCTTTGGCCAAACGGTCTATGGCAGCCGCCATGGCATCAATCATGTCGAAGCTTAGCGCGTTGTATTTTTCTGGTCTGTTGAAACGGACATCCGCTATGTGGTCTGCAATCGTAATTTTTACCAGCTCACTCATGTTTTTCTCCTTTTATTTATAAAATTTTTCTTTCTATAATGGCTCTACCCTGCAGGGTACATACCGGTGCATCGGTGTGCCGAACAGGTCGCGGTGAGTGTTTTTAGTGAGACGGTTCACGTTGGCGCCGTATTTGACGCCGTTATATAGCATACCGAATCCGTGGGGAATAACGACATGTCCTTTGCGGGCCGAGTCGGTAATTTCCAGTTCGATCTCTTCGACGCCTGCTTCGGTGGTAACTTTCACCTGTTGCCCGTCCTTCAAATTCAAGGCCACCGCATCGTCAGGATGCATGGCCAGCGTGCAGGCGCGCTTGCCTTCGTTCCAGGCGGGATCACGCATCAATGTATTGGCGTTTTTGTCGATGTGCTTTCCTGCCATGAGGATGAGCGGAAATTCCGCAGGCAGCGTCAACGCCGCTTCCTCTCTGGATGCTTCGATTGTTTGTAGTTCGTCGAACAGCTCCGGAATATGCAGGCTGATTTTGCCATCTTCCGTTTTTACCTCGGCAAAATTGTTTTCCGGATCGATCTTTCCCACCCAGGTGCCTTCGGGATGGTCCATGATCTGCTGGAAGATTTCTTCTCCAAGTGTCGCGCCTGACTGGAAGCCCGCCCTGATAGCATTTTTATACAATGACTTCGGAGCAACCTGCAGCATGCCCCAAAGCGCCGCGAGGTGCACGGAGCCCATCGCTTTCCCGAGGGTTTTTCCCAGAATAAACGGCATGGCCTTCATGGCTTTCGGTTCGGTCATGGCGTATTCCATGAGTGCCTTGGCGAAGGTCGCATGACTTTCTTCTGCAGCTTGATAGAGGCTTTCCGGAATCGGCGGAATCAGCCCTAGTTTATCGGCCAGCCGCAGATGAACCTCCCCCAGTTCCAGCTGTTCTCCGTCCGGTTCAATAATGGGACGCCTCATCTGGAAGTGAATGCCGGGGTAGGTCATGGGAAAGAAAGTGCCGTCCCAGGATTCATAACCTGTCCGGGAAGGCAGCACGTAGTGCGACAGGACGGCCGTTTCCGTCATGGCGACTTCCCCCGTAACCAGAAGGTCCAGACGGCTGAAAGCGTTTTCATAAGCGGATGTGTCCGCGTAAGAGCGAAGCGGATTGGACTGCGTGACGATAACGGCCCTCAGCCGCTCAGGATGATCAGACAGGATTTCTTCCGGCATGACGTTGGGAGGGAAGGAACCGCAAACCGGGAAAGCGTTCGTGGTCACCGTACGCCATATTTTGGGATTTCGCTCATCGGTGTGCGGACCGATGGGCATCATATGGCCGTTGATAACGTTGCCGCCCGGCATGCAAAGCCTGCCGCAAATCGCCTGAAGTATAACGATCAAATATGAGTTCAAGCCGCTGTGGCGACCCATGAAAATACCCAGATCATAACGCAGGGAGGATTTTCGCGTGGCATAGGCTTTGGTAACGTCACGCACCTGATCAAAATCCAGATTGCAAACCTTCAGGGCGGCGCGGACGTCAAAATTCAAAAAGAAGGATTTTACCTGGTCAAAACCCGATGTGTGTTCCTGAAGATAATCTTTGTTATCCCAGCCTTCAGTGAGAATTATGGAAATCATCGCCTTGAGCAGCAGAGCATCGGTGCCGGGGCGGATTTGCAGATGGATGTCGGCGAGTTTTGCGGTTTCCGATACGCGGGGATCGACAACGATAAGCAGTTTATCCGGATCTTTGGAAAGACGCTGGAGTTGCCGCGGCGCCTGGGGGATCTGATGGCTTTGCATGCCGTTCCATCCGAATGTCAGAAGAACTTCGGTATTGT
>CAZXIP010000091.1:0-7504 GCA_964640755.1 uncultured Smithella sp.
TATCCGGCCATGGAGGATTTTCACATTGATATTTTAATCGGACAGGGGCCTTCGGCCCGGTCCATGAAGCTGGACATCCCGAAGTTTACCCTGGTGGGAGCGACCACTCGTGCAGGATCTCTCACATCTCCTTTGCGGGACCGTTTCGGCATGCATTTTCGTCTGGAGTTTTACACGCCGCAGGAGCTGGCCGTGATTATCAAGCGGTCTGCATCAATTCTGGGCGTCAAGCTGTCCGGTGACGGCCCTGAGGAGTTGGCCAGGCGGGCACGCGGTACGCCGCGCATCGCCAACAGGCTGCTCAAGCGCGTCCGCGACTACGCAGAAGTGAAGGGCAACGGAACAATTGACGGAGAGATTGCCCGTCAGGCGCTGGATGCGTTTGAAGTCGATCAGAAGGGGTTTGATCAAATGGACCGCAAACTGCTTCTGGCGCTGATTGAAAGATTCAACGGCGGACCGGTCGGCGTGGAGAGCCTTGCGGCGGCAATCGGCGAAGAGAGAGTCACGATTGAAGATGTTTACGAACCGTACCTGATCCAGGAAGGCTACCTGCAGAGAACCTCAAGGGGCAGGGTGGCCTGTCCCAGGGCTTATGAACATTTCGGCATGAAAGCGTCGGGAGCCCAGAAGGAACTGTTTTAATCCCGCTTACGCGGAATGATCTTTAATTCTCCGTAGCTTGCTGCGGGGTGGTTGATCCCGGAGGCCATCGAATTCATGAATCTGCTGATGCATATTTGCTGCGGGCCATGCACGATCTATCCTCTCAAGGAATTACGAACGCACGGTCATGCCGTGACAGGCTTGTTCTACAATCCCAACATTCATCCCTATCAGGAATATTTACGTCGCAAACAAACCCTGCAGGACTATGCCGGGAAAATTCTGCTGAATGTTATCTCGCCGGACGGCTATCCGATGGAGGAGTTTTTAAACCAGGTAGCCAGCAGGCATGAAGACCGATGTGTTTATTGTCTGACGGACCGAATGAAATATACGGCCGAGCAGGCAAAGAAAGATCATTATGATGCTTTTACATCCACTTTGCTCTACAGCCGCTATCAGAAACATGATTTGATCAGGCAGATCGGTGAAACGCTGGGTCATCAGACGGGAGTCCCATTCTATTATCAGGATTTTCGTGTCGGCTGGAATGAAGGGGTTAAGATTTCGAGGGAGATGGGGATGTACCGCCAGCCGTATTGCGGCTGTATTTACAGTGAAAAAGAAAGATATTATGTGTAAGTCTTTATCTTTCAAGACGTGGTTTTAACTTTAATTATGTGTGGTATTTGGGACACAACAAAGAGGGACGTGTGCAAGACGGACGGGAAGTATTTCATCTAATATAATCAATAATTACATATAATTATTTTGTTTTAGCTAATCATGGTTGATGATTGGTATGGTTATTGCAAATCATTATTTCAATCAAGAATAAGGTTGTATATGCATTTACAGAGAACACTTAAAAAAGAGATTGTCTGCGCGAGCATTGGTTTGCATACCGGCCGCAAAGTCAACATGAAGATCAAGCCGGCTCCTGTGGATACCGGTGTGTTGTTTATCCGAACCGATTTACCCGATGCCAGACCCATTCCTGCAGACTTCAAGATGGTATGTGATACCACTCTGGCCACTTCCCTGGGGTATGATGGCATTAGTGTTTCCACCGTAGAGCATATTTTGTCGGCGTTCAGCGGCATGGGAGTTGATAACGCCTTGATCGAACTGGATTCCTTTGAGGTTCCGATCATGGACGGAAGTTCCCGGCCGTTTGTCGAGATGCTCAAGGGAGTGGGAACGCGGCCACAGGGTAAATTAAAAAAAATGCTCGTCATCAAAAAACCTGTGTCCGTAAAAAACGAAGAGGGAAGGGCAATGCTGATGCCCTCTGATGAATTTAAGATAACGTATGACATTGATTTTGCGCACAAGGCAATCGGCCGTCAAACCTACAGCTTTGTTTTTTCCGATAAAAATTATCAGGATGATATTTGCCAGGCGAGAACGTTCGGCTTTCTGAAAGAAGTTGAATTTTTACAGGCAAGAGGATTGGGCTTAGGCGGATCACTAGATAATGTCATCATTCTCGATGATAAGAAAATTGTCAATAAAAGCGGTTTGCGCATGCCCGATGAATTTGTCAAACATAAAATACTGGATGCCATCGGAGATTTATTTTTACTGGGGATGCCCATTATCGGTCATTTTGTGGCCTATAAATCAGGCCACAGGCTGAATAATCTCTTATTAAGAGAGCTTATGCTTCAGGAAAATTCCTGGGACATTATCACGTCACAGGATCAAAGACAGTCAACGAGATACACATCGTGTAAAATTCCCTCTTTTACCATCCTGGATGCCGTGCAGATTTAGGTTCATTCATTCGTCAGAATATTTCAGTGGCATAAATTAACTTGATTTTTATCGGCAGGTTACCTAGTATATTCCATTAAAAATTAATCAGTGCACGGGGGGCTTATCGTAAAATCGATATTGAAATAAACCCCTTAGTCTAAAAGCATGATACATGTGATGCATGAATTGCTGTTTTGGGACATCTGACGCAAACCGTGTGCACGTTTTCATAGAAAGAAACGAATGATATGAAAAACAGGATGGGTTTTGGGGGAAGGTTGCTGTGCGCCTGTTTGTGCCTGATCGTCATAACGGCTGGTTTGCCTGCGGATGCGAAAGCGGCAGTGAAGCCGCGGATGGTTGATATGTTAATAACCAGCAATATGCAGAATGTGCTGCTATATGCCAGGCTGGTGGATTGTTTTAGAGCAGATATGGAATCAGCGATCCTGGCCGGTGTCCCGGTTGTTTTCACGATTTACGTGGATGTCTATCAGGATAGACCCTATCGATGGGATACAAAGATTACCACTAAAGAGATTCGCCGCACGATCAAATATGACAATTTAAAGAAAACATTTTCCATTACGACAAACGGCAACAGTCAACCGGTAATGTTCACTGATTTTCAAAGTGCGCAAAAAGCGATGTCGGACCTGAACGGGATTCCCGTGGTTCCTCTTTCCAGGTTAACGAAAAACCATCACTACTATACACAGGTTCATGTTAAAATCGATAAGATCCAGCTGCCTTTCTACATGGAATATGTGTTTGTTTTTGTATCATACTGGGATTTTGAAACACCGACGTATAAATTAAGATTTTCCTATTAATCATTCGTCGAATATCCGTTGGAAAGTTGATCCGATCAACTGATGAAGATTAAAAAAAGATCTATAAGATCCAATGTCGATGAAAGAGAATTAAGAAAGCGGCGGCGTGAACGCATCATCATGCTGGTTGTCGGTTTTCTGGCAATCGCTTTTACCATTCTGGCCAGTCAGTTTTCCGACCGGGGAGACCTCCCCATTTCGGCGAACATTTTAGTCTATGGCCTGACCAGTATTAATATCATACTGATTCTGCTTTTAATTTTCCTTATTGTCCGCAATATTTTTAAATTGTTTTCCGAACGGCGCAAAGGCGTTATCGGATCCAAGTTACGAACCAAACTGGTTGTTGCGTTTGTCGGTCTTTCCCTGGTTCCGACGATTCTGCTTTTCCTGTTTGCCATCAACTTTCTTTCATATTCCATAGAATTCTGGTTCAACATTAAAATTGGCGATGCCTTGAACCGGTCGCTGGAGGTTGCACAGCTTTACTACACTCAAGCCGAGGAAATGGCCAAGTTCAATGCCCGTCAAATCAGTGCAGACATTACCAAAAACCAACTCTACGAAGATGACAAAGCCGAATATTTAAACAGTATACTTTCGCAGCGTCAGAAGAATTACAAGGTTGGCAAGGTGGAAGCTTTCTTTGATTTTAAAAAAGAAAGCATAATTTTTGCCGACGCCGAAAACCCATTGCTGCCTTCCATTGATCTTTCCCCGAAAATGCTGGAGGATATATACTCCGGCAAAGAAATATCAACCATTGTTCCCACCAGCATCGGGGAGTCAATTGTGGGCATCGTGCCTGTTTTTTCCTATGCCGTTCCCACGGAAGTTATCGGCCGCGTTTCCGTCAGCTACAGTGTGCCTCAGGGATTTGTCGACAAACTGCGCAGTATTGCCAACGCCTCCGAACAGTACGGGCAGATCAAGCTTTTGAAAAATCCGATCAAGTTTAATTATATTGTGACGCTGTCTATTGTGACCCTGGTCATCATCTTCCTGGCGACCTGGTTCGGGCTTTCACTTGCCCAGAGCATCACAAATCCTATTCAGGACCTTGTGTCGGCGACCAACAGAATTACTCAGGGGGATCTGACGAGCCGAATTGATATTGATGCCGATGACGAGATCGGGATTTTGGTCAAATCATTTAATCACATGACGGAAGATTTGCAGAAAAGCAAATCGGGCCTGATTGAGGCGAATATTTCTCTTGAAGAGCGGCGCAAGTACATGGCTGCCGTTTTGCGAAATGTTTCCGCTGGAATCATATCGGTGGATAAAAACGACATGATTACGACGATCAACCGCGCGGCAGAGGCCATGTTTGATATTGACGCCTCTCAATATCTGTTCCGGAATTATCGGGAGCTTTTACTTGAAGAACATATTGCCCTGGTGGATTCTTTCCTTCTGGAGATGAAGGAGAATAATATACGAATTCTGCAAAAACAGTTGGAGTTGACACTGCGGGACAGGTCATTAACCATTCTGCTGACCATCACCACCATTGAAGATGAAGAAGGGAATGATTCCGGTGTCGTTATTGTGTTCGAGGATTTGACGGAATTGCAGAAGGCTGAGCGGGCAGCAGCCTGGCGGGAAGTGGCCAGACGCATGGCGCATGAAATTAAAAATCCGCTCACACCCGTCCAGCTCTCCGCGCAGAGGCTGCAACGTAAATATGGAGACAAACTGGGTGAGGACGGTTCTGTTTTCAAGGAGTGCACGCAAACGATTATCGATCAGGTGGAGGTGCTCAAAAATCTGGTGAATGAATTTTCCCGCTATGCGCGCATGCCTGTGACAACGCTTGCACTCAATGATCTCAATGCGGTTGTAACCGAGGCGGTGACGCTCTTTGTGGATGCGCACAAGGACATTCATTTTGAGTTCCGGCCGGCGGAGGGATTGCCGAAATTCAATCTGGATGCCGAACAGATCAACAGGGTTATGATAAACCTGCTGGACAATGCTGTAGCATCCATCAATAAAAAAACGGGGCACATCGGGGTCATTATCCGTTATGATGAGTCGCGCAGGAAGGTAACCGTTGCGGTTGCCGACGACGGAGCAGGTGTGCCGTCAAGCTACAAGCGCAAGGTGTTCGAACCTTACTTTTCAACCAAGAAAGCGGGAACAGGACTCGGACTGGCCATTGTCAGCTCGATCATATCGGATCATAAAGGTGAGGTCAGCGTCAGCGACAATTACCCGACGGGAACAATCGTATCTTTTCAGTTGCCGGTTGGGGATGTTTAATATAAAAGTAAAACAATATTGAGAGATTCTTATGAATGAAACGATTCTTGTTGTCGATGATGAAGTTACCATCTGTCAGTCCTTGAAGGCCATTCTGGAGGACGAAGGCTATCAGGTGCTGGTTGCAGGCAGCGGTGAAGAGGCCATTAACATTGTGGCCGAAGAAATGCCGCAGCTTGTGCTGCTGGATATCTGGCTGCCCGGCATCGATGGTCTGGAGACCCTGAAAGTTATCCATGCCGCCCATCCGAATGTCCTGGTGATTATGATGTCCGGCCATGGCAATATTGAAACAGCGGTAAAAGCGACCAAACTCGGCGCTTTTGATTTCATTGAAAAACCCCTGTCGCTGGACAAGGTGATCATTCTCGTGAACAATGCGCTCAATGTCGTCCGTCTGGAAGAAGAAAATATACGGCTGAAGCAGAAAGTGTCGCATCAGTACGAGCTGACGGGAGTCAGCCAGGTGATTAACGACCTCAAGGAAATGATCAGCATTGTTGCGCCAACCAATGCCTGGATTTTGATCATGGGGGAAAACGGAACGGGAAAGGAACTGGTGGCCCGTTCCATTCACCATCTGAGCCGCCGGTCGTACAAGCCTATTGTGGAAGTCAATTGTGCGGCGATACCGGAGGAACTCATCGAGAGTGAATTGTTTGGACATGAAAAGGGCGCCTTCACCGGTGCAACCGAAAAAAAACGCGGGAAATTCGATTTGGCGCATGAAGGAACGATTTTTCTCGATGAAGTTGCGGATATGAGCCTAAAGGCTCAGGCAAAAATTTTACGTATTCTGCAGGAGAAGAAATTCGAACGGGTTGGAGGCAATAAAGTTATCGATATGGATGTGCGTGTTCTTGCCGCAACCAACAAAGACCTGGAAAGAGAAATGGAGGCGGGCCGCTTCCGGCAGGATTTATATTACCGTCTGCATGTTATTCCGCTGCGTGTGCCCCCGCTGCGTGAGCGAAAAGATGATATTCCCCTCCTGACGGAGCGTTTCCTTCAGGATTTTGCCACGAAGGAAGGCGAACCACCGAAGAGGCTGACAGCGGGCGCCCTGGAAAAACTGATGACTCATAACTGGCCCGGTAATGTTCGTGAGCTCAAAAACATTATAGAAAGATTGATTATTCTGACGCCGACTAATGAAATCAAGGCGGATGATATTCCTGAACTCAGCATAAGATATGAGCCCGACTTGCAGCAGCCCGAAACTCTCCCTGCCGCTGATTCTTTAAGAGATGCCAGACTGGATTTTGAAAGGCAGTTTATTATCAAAAAACTTGAAGAGTATGACGGTAATATTTCAAAGACAGCGGAGGCTATCGGTCTGGAACGAAGCAATCTGCATAAAAAGCTAAAAAGCCTGAAAGTGACGACGAAGGAATAGAAAACAGGCTGCAAACCAAGGGCGGTCAAATTTTATAAGCCAAGAAACAGCATTCCTGTTCCGCAAAGGAATATTGTTCCACCGGCCAGAGCATGATTATATTTCTCCATGGCTTTCATAGGGATGAGTTTGATGCCGTATGACGTGATCAACACAAGAGTAAGCATGGTGAGAATGGTAACTACACTGAAGACGATGGTAACCAGCAACAGGTCACTGTAATTGTTTTTTGCCACAGGATACATGACAAGAGGAATCAAAGGTTCGCAGGGGCCGAAGATAAAAATTGTAAAAAGAATCCATGGCGTCAGATTTCGTTTATCTTGGTCTTCATGGACATGAAGATGTTCATCATGATGAGTATGCTCATGTATATGCTTATCGCCGGTGCTGTGATAATGGATATGCTGATGAGGCTTATTGCGAATAGAGTGTCTTATCCCCCAGATGAGATACATCAGGCCAAAAGCAGTAAATATCCATGAAATGATGTTGCCTCTCACTCCCTCAATAAATTCCAGCCTGCCGACAGCAATTCCCAGAGCAATCCCTATAAATCCAAGGATGACGGAACTGCCCACATGGCCTATGCCGCATAAGGTGGTAAACAAGGCGGTTTTTGCAAACGACCATTTTTTTGCCTTCG
>CAZXIP010000092.1:0-7502 GCA_964640755.1 uncultured Smithella sp.
GATTTTCTTCTTTCCGGAGTATACGTTTTCCAATCCCCGCGAGCTGATCTTTTATATATTTCTGGGGCTGATCTGTGTGCCGGCCGGGATTTTTTTCATCAAGGTATTTTACACCGTGCGCGAACGCGTTTTTCAGCCCCTGAAGATACCCCGCTATCTCAAGCCGGCGCTCGGCGGTTTGGTTGTGGGCTGCATCGGCCTGGTCTTTCCGCAGGTTTATGGTGACGGCTGGGGTTGGATTCAGTTGGCTATTCTGGGCAAGATCAGCATCGGAATCATGATTGCGATTGCGTTGGCCAAAATCATCGCCACCAGTTTTACCATATCGTCCGGTGGGTCCGGTGGCGTTTTCGGCCCGACACTGTTTATTGGTGGGATGATCGGCGGTACCGTGGGATTTTCCGCTCATCATTTCTTCCCGCACATTGTGACGCAGCCGGAAGCCTTCGTAGTCGTGGGCATGGCGTCGTTCTTTGCAGGGGTGGCGAACGCGCCTATCGGAACGCTGCTGATGTGTTCGGAGATGACCCGGGGCTATGGACTTATTGCGCCTCTGATGCTTGTCTCAATCATCGCCATTCTTTTCACTCGGAAACATTCCATTTATAAAAAACAGGTTCAAAGCAAGCGTGAGTCACCTGCACACACGGCTGATTTTACCGTGAACATTTTTGCTGAAACACAGGTGAAGGATTTCTACAAGCCGCAGAAGGTCACGCCTGTCCGTGAAACCACCACATACGGGCAGTTGAAGATAATCTTTTCGGCATCCAATGTCGAATGTTTTCCGGTGTATAACGAAGATGATGTGCTGATTGGAGCGATCAATTGGGATCACGCCAGGTCAATTGTATTTGAAGAGGGGCTGGAAGATTTAGTTATTGCGCAGGACCTCATGGCGCCACCGCAAACCGTAACGCCGGAAGATAATTTTTATGACGCGTTTATGAAATTCATGCAAACAAACGTTGAAGAGCTGCTGGTGGTGAGTTCCGACGATTCCAGCCGGGTGCTGGGAGTATTAAGGCATGATGATCTCATCGCCGCGTATCACGCGGAGCTGAACCGACGGAAGAATGAATAGAAACATCCGAGACCGGTATGCCCCTCTTGCGGGGGTGGTGTAAATCTCTCGGGGTAAAAGAGTTGTACTCGGAAATCAGACAGACCTACTTTTGCCCCATGCTTGATTCGCTGCAGCACGTCCTGCTGGTCAGAACTTTATAATAATCCTGAAACGCGAGCTGCCAGGGCTGCATGGTTTTGCCGGTTGTTTCCATGAACTTTTGCATGCCTAGAACGCTGTAAGCCGGACGTTTGGCCGCCCGCTTCAGGTTGCCGGTTTTCATCGGCAGTAATTCAACCGTTTCGAGGTGCGCCTCTTTTAAAATTTTGCGGGCAAAATCGAACCAGGTGCAGGAACCGCGGTTGGTTACGTGAAAGATGCCGCGGGCGTTTTTGTCCACCAGCAGCTCGGTTGCGGCCGCCAGATCGCGTGTGCAGGTGGGTGATCCCGTCTGGTCATCCACCACGGTCAGTTTGCCTGTCGCTCTGGCCCGGTCCAGAATGGCCTGCACAAAGTTCTTGCCGTGGGCACCATAAAGCCAGGCGGTGCGGATAATGATAAAGTTATCCGTCAGCTGGCTCAGATAGTTTTCGCCGGAGAGTTTGGATGCGCCGTAAGCGTTGATCGGATTGCAGGGATCATCTTCCCGGTAAGGACGGCTGCCGTTTCCGTCAAATACGTAGTCCGTGCTGTAATGAATGACTGTAATATTCCTGCCATGGCAGGCTTCGGCGATATTTTTCACCGCTTCGGCATTTACCGCAAAACATGTTTCCCTGTCCGTTTCACAGGCATCCACATTCGTATAGGCGGCTGCGTTGATAACGATCTGTGGCTGGTTTTCCATGACGGCCTTGCGGCACTCGGACTCTCTAGTGATGTCAATTTCGTCCAGATCCATTCCGATAACCTCATGGCGGTGTTTAAACTGTGCCATCAGATCGCTTCCCAGCATTCCTTTATGACCGAGCAGCAGGACTTTCATTTTCAGTATTTGACCTCCTTTAAAAAAAGACCGTGGGCGGGAGCGGCGACACCGGCTTTTTTCCGGTCACCGCCTGCGATGATTTCGGGAATATCTTCGGGTTGAAGTTTGCCCCGTCCCACATCTACCAGCGTGCCGACGATGTTGCGTACCATATGGCGCAAAAAGCCGCTGGATTCAACTGTTATTTCCAGCATGCCGTTCTCTCTTTTATCAATGGTTATATTGCCCAGCGTCCGGATACGGTTTTTGATATCGCATCCCGTCGCGCAGAAGCAGGAAAAATCATGTTCTCCGGTCAAATGCAGCGCAGCCTTGTGCATCCTGGCCAGATCCAGGGGAAAACGGACAAACCAATAATACTGCCGTCCCAGCACAGGCCGCACGCACTGATTCCGGATGCGGTAGATATAGACTTTTCCCTTCGCGTCCTTGAGCGCGTTAAAACCCGGCGGCGCCTCCTGCAGGTCTTTGACAACGATATCTTCCGGCAAAACGCTGTTGATCCCCAGAAACATTTTATTTACCGGAAGCAAGCTATGAGATTGGAAACTGGCCACTTGATTAAGGGCGTGCACTCCCGCGTCGGTGCGTCCGGATGCGATGATGGATACTTTCTCGCTGATGATTTGCGTCACGGCGTCTTCCAGGACCTGCTGAATGGAGATTCCGTTGAGCTGTCTTTGCCAGCCGCAATAGGCTGCGCCGTCATATCCGAGAATCATTTTGAAATTACGCATACTTTATAAATCAGACTTGCCAGTTTTTTATAAAAAGGTTAAACACAAAAATAATCGCTGCGAGGTCATGAATAACAGATGAATTATAGTGGAAAGTTCATCTGCTTGAACCGGAGGCGATAGTAGCTTACACCACATACAGGGTCAAGACAAAACTAGCCATATAAAGGAGAGTCTTTATGAGTGATGATTTAAATCCGGCGACAACCCAGGGGAAAATTAAAATATTTGAAGAAAAAGTTCAGACGCTTATGCGCATGGGTGGCGAAAAGGCGGTCCAGAAACAGCATAACGGTGGCAAAATGACGGCCCGGGAGCGACTGAATCATTTATTTGATGAAGGGACTTTTCAGGAAGTTCAGCTTTTCGTGAAGCACCACTCAACCCTTTTCGGGATGGATAAAAAAGAAATTCCGGCCGATGGTGTCATTACCGGCTTCGGCAAAGTCAATGGCCGCACGGTATTTGCCGCCGCCCAGGATTTCACCAGCGCCGGCGGCACGCTGGGTGAAATGCACGCGAAAAAAATTTGGAAGGTCATGGACATGGCCATTGCCGCGCAAAAACCGTTTGTTGCGATCAATGATTCAGGCGGCGCAAGAATCCAGGAAGGCGTACCCTCTCTGGAGGGTTACGGCGGGATTTTTTACCGCAACACCATCGCCTCCGGCTATGTTCCCCAGATCACGGCCATCATGGGACCGACGGCGGGCGGAGCAGTGTATTCTCCGGCGCTGACAGACTGGATCTTTATGGTGAAAAACACTTCTTACATGTATATCACCGGACCGGAAGTCATCAAAGCCGTGATCGGCGAAGAAGTTACCCAGGAAGACCTTGGCGGAGCCATGGCGCACGCCTCCAAAAGTGGTGTCTGCCACGTGGTTACGGAAAATGACACGGACTGCATCGATAAGATAAAAAAGCTTCTGTCTTATCTTCCTGACAGCTGCAATTCACCGCTGCCGGTCGCGACAACAACAGACGGCGCCGACCGTTTATGCCCTGAACTGGACAAAGCCATTCCGGACAAGGCAACCCGGGCATACAACATGAAAAGCATCATTAAGGCCGTGGCGGACAATAGCGAGATGTTTGAATTGCATGAACACTGGGCGCAAAACATCATTGTTGCCCTTATCCGCATGATGGGCAGGCCTGTCGGCGTCATTGCCAACAATCCCATGTTTTACGCGGGCGTGCTGAATGTCAACGCGTCGGACAAGGCTTCCCGGTTCATTCGTTTTTGTGACGCCTTCAACATACCGCTTCTGACCTTTGCTGATGTGCCCGGCTACATGCCCGGCACGGATCAGGAATGGGCGGGCATCATCCGCCACGGAGCGAAACTTCTGCACGCATATTCGGAAGCGACCGTGCCGAAAATTACCGTTGTGACCCGCAAAGATTACGGCGGATCGTATATCGGCATGTGCTGCAAGCAGTTGGGGGCGGATTATGTCATGGCGTGGCCGACGGCGGAAATCGCCGTAATGGGTGCGGAAGGGGCCTGTAACATTATTTACCGGACCGAAATTAAAGCGGCTGATAATCCGGCGGCCAGACGGGCCGAACTGATTGCAGGCTATGAAGAAAAATTCAACAACCCGTATTTCGCGGCGTCGCTGGGGGCTATTGAAGAAATCATTCTTCCGCGGGAAACCCGAAAACGTGTCATTGCCATACTGGATGCCATGAAGGATAAAAAAGAATCGCGACTGGATAAAAAACATAATAACATACCATTGTAAAGAGGTTGAAATAATCATTGGCTTTGAGTTCTGATATAGGCATACTGTTTCTTCTTTTTTTATTGTCCGGCTTTTTCTCTTCGGCGGAGGCGGCACTGCTTTCGCTTACCGATCTCCATCTGCATAAGATGAAGTCGGACAACTATCCTTTTTTTGGTTCCGTGGTGAAACTGCTGGAGAATCCGCGCCGCCTGCTCATCACCATTGTGACCGGCAATGAAGCCGTGAATATCAGCATTTCCATCCTCGCGGCGGCTTTGTTCATAAGCTTGTTCGGCGCAAAAGGGCAGTGGATTTCTATCGTGGTTACCTCCATTGTTCTTTTTCTTGCCGGTGAGGCTATTCCCAAAACATTTGGCGTTACTTATCCCATGAGGATTTCTTCGGTTGTTGCACCGCTTTTGCTGGTCTTTTCCCGCCTGGAATATCCGGTTGTTGCCGCTTTGGAAAAAACACCCGCTTTGATATTGAACCGTCTGGACAAGAGCAGGACACAAGATTCGGATGTCCTGATGGAAGATGAATTCAAAAACCTCATTGATGCCGGAATCCGGGAAGGGGTGGTAGATGAGTCGCAGAAAGAACTCATTAAAACCATTTTTGAATCGGGCGACAGGCCGGTAACGGATATCATGATTCCCCGTGTGGATATGTTCTGCCTGCCCTTTGACATGAAGACTTCGGATATCGTCCGGCAGGTGGTTCACGGCCGCTATGAGCGGGTTCCCGTTTACCGGGAAGACCGTGATGATATTATCGGTATCCTCTTTGCCCGCGATCTGCTTAACGATGCTTTACGTTCAGGCGAATCGTCATCTGTTGAAAAGCTGCTGGCCCGGCCTTATTTTGTGCCTGAAGAAAAAACCATCAACGGCCTGCTGCATGATTTCCGGGAAAAATCAACTCAGATTGCCATTGTGGTGGATGAATATGGAGGTGTGTCCGGTCTGGTGACCCTGGAGGATATCCTTGAACATTTATTTGAGGAAGCCTATGGCGATGATACGCCGGCGAATTGCGGGTGTGACATTATCGATGACAAAACGATGATTGTTCCCGGTATCATGTCCATGGAACAGGTCAATGATTTGTTTCAGGCGTCCCTGCCGCTGGAGGAATTTGATACCATTGGAGGGTTTGTCCTGCATTTATTCGGGAGGATGCCGGAACGCGGTGAGATGATCCATTTTGAAAATTATCAGTTCCGCATTGAGAGTGTAGGAAGGACCCGGATCCTCAAAATCAGGATTGAAAAAGAAAAACAAACAGAAACGGAAGGTGAAGCATGAGCGTTTATCTCATCCTTGCCGTTATCTTTCTGTGCCTGGTCCTGGAGGCCCTTTATTCCGGTGGAGAGGTTGCGTTGTTTTCCTCTGACATCAACAAAATAAAATACTACGCGCGCAAAGGATCATCCGCCGCCGCACAGGCCGTCAGGTTAAAGGAACATCCCGAGTGGTTTATCTCCACCTCGCTCATCGGAACAAATCTGGCGATTATTGTCGCCTCCACCCTGGCCACAGGGCTTTTGATCAAATATTTTGGCGCAAAGACGGGTGAACAAGTCGCTTTTCTGGTCCTGCTGCCGACATTGTTTGTCATGCTCGTCGTTCGCAGCATTTTCCAGCATTATGCCGAGCAGATGGCAATCCGGGTGGCCCATTTTATCCGCCTGTCATCCTTTGTATTTTATCCGCTGGCTTATTTTGTCGCGGCTGTATCCAGGGGCGCTGTCAACATTTCTTTCGATCCGAACGATAAGACGCCCTCCTATATAACAACAGAAGGGCTTAAGTATATTTTAGGAGAAAAGACCCAGGGCAGTGATATTTTGATAACAGAAAAAGAAATGGTGAGCCGTGTTTTTGATTTTTCCGGTCTTACGGCGGAAAAGATCATGGTCCCTGTTTCAGCGTTGACTGCTCTGCCTCAGACAATGACCATCCACGAAGCGGTTCGTGTTGTAGCGGAAAAGAAATACATGCGGATTCCCGTTTATTCCGATACAGTTTACAATATCGTCGGAATTCTAAATTATTTTGATCTTTTAGATATGCTGCTCAAGCGGCGGGAAAAACCGGCGGAAGGTTTGGATGATGCCACGGTGGCAGACTGCATGCGGACGGATGTTTTTTTTGTTCCGGAAACGAAAAAAGCGGGCCCGCTGTTAATGGATATGCAAAGAAAACGGGAACATATGGCGGTTGTTGTTGACGAGTACGGAGGTGCGGTCGGCATTGTCACGGTAGAGGATATCGGAGAGGAAATCATCGGGAGCATCGACGAAGAATACAACAAGGGTGAAAAACTATACAAGATGATGTCACCGGGCCGGTATTTGATCAATGGACGGATGAAAATTGACGATCTGAACCAAATTTTATTGACAGGACTGCCGGAAGGCAATTATGAGACCCTTGGCGGTTTTCTGATACACCAGGTTGGGAGAATCCCGCTGAGACGGGAAAGGATTGAGTTCAACGGCATCATTTTCGTTGTTGAAAACGCTGATCAGAAATCCATTCGGGAAGTTCTGGCCGTTTTCCCGCCTAAACTGGAGAGGCCGCGAACACAAAATACATGAGGTGAAAACAATTGATGAATGATACTAAGTTCTGTGCACTTATTTTGGCGGCGGGAAAGGGAACCCGCATGAAATCAGATATGGCCAAAGTGCTGCATGTTCTGGAAGGCAAACCATTGTTGCATTATTCCCTGGAGGCGGCACGCCTTGCGAAAGCTGAAAAAATAGTGGTCATTGTCGGCCATCAGTCGGACAAAGTCAGGGAATCTTTTCCGGACCCGGATCTGGTTTTTGTCCAGCAGATGCCGCAGCTAGGAACAGGTCATGCCGTCATGCAGGCCGCCGTTGCCCTTAAAGATTATCAGGGATTAACCGTTATTCTCTGCGGGGATGTACCTCTTTTAAAGCCGCAAACGATCAGGCGCCTGATCAGCAG
>CAZXIP010000093.1:0-3620 GCA_964640755.1 uncultured Smithella sp.
AAGGTTATCCATGAAATAGGGAGACAACAGCTATGAAGATATTGATTGTCGATGACGAGGAAGTGTCCCTTTCCTCGGTCAAGAGAATTCTCAAATGGCATGGAATCAAGAGCGTCGAAATCTGTGAAAGCGGCAGTGAAGCGATCCGCAGAATCCGCCGGGAGAATTTTGATGTTGTTCTTTTAGATTTGCTCATGCCCGAGGTGGACGGCATGCAGGTGCTGGAATCGACCAAACCATATTGTCCGGGGACGGAATTCATTATCCTGACGGCCGTCGATGATATTCCAACCACCGTAAAGGCGATGCGGCAGGGGGCTTACGATTATCTGGTCAAGCCTGTAGACAACGAACTGCTTATTTTGTCAATCGAAAGGGCTTATGAAAGAAAAGGGCTGCTGGCCGGTTTATCCGTCAACGCCAGTTGTCAGGCAGCGGATATTCCAGCGGCGTTTTCCGATACCCTCACGCAAAACACACAGATGAAGGCCCTGATTTCCTATGCTCAGGTTATGGCGCGCAGCGGCAATCCGGTTTTGATTACAGGTGAGTCGGGAACAGGCAAGGAACTGATGGCGCGGGGCATTCACCGTGCCGGTCCAGCTCCTGACGGGCCTTTTGTGGCCGTCAACGTTTCGGCCATACCGGCCACTATGTTCGAGAGCCAGTTTTTCGGACACGTTAAAGGCGCATTCACCGGCGCGGATGGTTCTCATCATGGTTTCTTTCAACAGGCGGACGGCGGCACTCTATTTCTCGATGAGATTGGTGAACTGCCGATTGGCCTTCAATCCAAACTCCTGCGCGTATTGGAAGATAAAACGTTTACGCCGCTGGGTGCCGGTCACCCCGTGCATGTGGATGTCCGGCTGATCTCGGCAACCAATAAAGAACTGGACCGCGCCTGCCAGGAAGGCCATTTCCGAATAGACCTGCTGTATCGTCTGAAATCTGCATATATCTGCCTGCCGGCGCTCAGGGAAAGAAGAAACGATATCGCGCTGCTGGCGGCGCATTTTTTACAGAATGCCTGTGCGCGCCACAGTAAAAACATTTCGGGTTTCAGTCCCGAAGCCATGAATTTGCTTACCCGTAGAGATTATACCGGCAACATCCGCGAACTTTCGCAGATCGTGGAAAACGCCGTTTTACTTGCCGAACGCCCGGTCATTCTGCCTGTGCACCTGGGAGACAATCCGGCGATGGAATCTCAACCGTCTTTGTCGAGTCGCAGCCTTTGCACACTCAAGGAAAATGATGCGGCTCATGTGATGTTTGTTTTACATTCCACCGGCGGAAACCGCCGTGAAGCCGCCCGCATTCTGGGAATCACGCTCAGGCAGCTGCAGCGAAAGCTGGCCGAGACCAAAGGTGACTCCTGAAGAGCCCTTTTCATGACCCTGGATATTCCGTCGGCCAATGAGCGATAAGGATAACCCGTTGCAGACTCAAAATCAACCATGACATTTCCGCCGTACCTCATGACATAAACGTCATCGGCTTTTATGCCTTATGCAGTCTGTATCCGGTGTGTTACACACAATCGGGGCAGTCTTTCAAAACGACATACGGGTCGTTCCTGATGTATGCAGTTTTCCCCCTCATTTTTTATTCTTCAAGAGAATCAGGGTCTTATTGTTTTTTACGATTCCTGGCACATTGGTTGCTCTAGTCTATAAAGTGAGTCAGGCAATTCCAGTGTGAGTGCCGCACAGCGGGTACCGAAGTGCCGGATGTGAATGAAAATGATCTTTGACTGTTTCATTGATATCGCAACGGGAAAATATTTTCTTTAATGGGGAATGTTCCCCCGAAAAAATAAAACGAGGTGAACGAACCGTGGCCGAACAAATGAATCAAGGAAAGGTTTTATCCATTCGAAGCAGTGTTGTTGATGTCCATTTTCCCGTGGTGCCGCAGATCCGTAATGTGCTCACAGCAGGAGAAAATGGTGAATACATTATCGAGGTATTTACGCAGCTGGATAATAATACCATCCGGGGTGTTGCGCTGACTCCCACACAGGGTCTGGCCCGCGGCCAGGTTGTCACAGATACAGGCAAACCCTTCGGAGTGCCGGTGGGTACCCCGCTGATGGGCAGAGTGTTCAATGTTTTCGGAAACACCATCGACAAGAAGGGTAATGTTGAAGGGTGTGAAGTCCGTTCCATCCATCGCGATCCGATTCCGCTTCGCGATCAATCTACCGTCTCCGAAATATTTGAGACCGGCATTAAGGCGATAGACGTCCTTGCCCCTTTGGAGCGCGGCGGCAAAGCCGGATTGTTCGGCGGTGCGGGTGTCGGCAAGACTGTTCTAATCACGGAAATGATCCACAACACCGTAAGCGGCCATGAAGGGATGAGCATTTTTTGTGGCATTGGGGAACGATGCCGCGAAGGCGAAGAGCTTTATCGTGAAATGGAGGAGAGCGGTGTTTTGGGGAATACCGTCATGGTGTTCGGCCAGATGAATGAACCGCCCGGCGCACGTTTCCGTGTAGGGCATGCGGCTCTGACAATGGCGGAGTATTTCCGTGACGACGCCAAACAGGACGTTTTGCTGATGATCGATAACATTTTTCGTTTTATCCAGGCGGGCATGGAAGTGTCCGGTCTTCTCGGACAGCTGCCTTCGCGCCTGGGGTACCAACCTACACTGGCGACAGAACTGGCCGAACTCGAAGAGCGCATCTGTAACACCAAAACCGGTGCTATCACGTCCATTCAGGCAGTGTATGTGCCGGCGGACGATTTTACCGATCCTTCAGCGGTGCATACCTTTGGTCACCTGTCTGCAACGATTGCCCTTTCGCGCAAAAGGGCAAGTGAAGGCCTCTATCCGGCCATTGACCTTCTGCAATCCGGCTCCAAGATGCTGATGCCGAACATTGCCGGCGAACGACATTACAAAATAGCCCAGGAAATCCGCAAAACGCTGGCCGTCTATGAAGACCTAAAAGACATTATCGCCATGCTCGGCATTTCCGAGCTGTCCCGAGAAGACCAGCGAACCGTTTTCCGTGCAAGACGTCTGGAAAGATTCTTTACCCAGCCCTTTTTTGTGACGGAACAGTTCACCGGTACGTCCGGAAAAATGGTTTCCCGTGAAGATACGCTCAATGGCTGCGAAAGAATACTCAATGATGAGTTTGCCGATATTCCGGAAAGGGCACTTTACATGATTGGACCTATTGAAGAGGCAAAGATCGAAAATGTTGCTTAAAATTTTATTACCGGCCGAAATTATGATGGTGCAGGAAGTCAAGAAGATCGTCGCGGAAGCGGAAAACGGTTCCTTCTGCCTGATGCCCAATCATATTGATTTTGTTGCAACGCTGGCACCGGGAATTTTTACTTATGAGCTGGCCGGTGGAGGGCAGGAATTACTGGCCATGGATGTCGGCACACTGGTAAAAAAAGGTTCGGAAGTGCTTGTGTCCACGCGGAATGCTGTCAAAGCACCGGACCTGGGGAAACTCAAGCAGGTGGTTGTTCAACAATACGATGTTCTGGACGAGCGGGAAAAGATGGTTCGTTCCGCGGCGGCAAAATTGGAGGCATCGCTGATTCGCCGATTTGTTGAACTCAAGTAGAAAGACGAATCAAGGGGCAAGGTTC
>CAZXIP010000093.1:3720-7380 GCA_964640755.1 uncultured Smithella sp.
TAGAAGATAGAACGATCAAAGAGGAGTTAGCATGGTTGAGATACGACGAACATCCAACGGAAGAAGGCGGAAGATAGCTGATCATTTCACCGAACAGGTCGCTAAAAGGGAAGCACTGCGGTTGAAAGGACTCCGTCATAAGGATGAAACCGTCTGGTTCGGACTGGGGATGTTCGGGATTGTCGGATGGGCGGTCGCCATTCCCACGCTGGTCGGCATTGCACTGGGTCTCTGGATAGACCGTACCTGGCCCAGCCGTTATTCCTGGGCGCTGATGTTTCTGATTGCCGGCGTGATTGTCGGCTGTATCAACGCGGCCTACTGGGTGAGAAAAGTGCGCAGCAGAATTATTGAGGAAGAATAAGATGAGCGCGTCCTTGATGATGATTTTGGCGAGTTGTTTTGCCGCGGGGCTGGTCCTCGGCGGTTTCTACTTCACCGCGCTCTGGCAGACGGTGCGGCGCCTGCCGTCCACGGCAAGCCCCGTACGCCTGATGCTGGGCAGCCTTTTCCTGCGCATGGCCGTGCTGACAGCTGGATTTTATTTTGTCATGGGTGCCCATTGGGAGCGGCTTGCCGCCGCCCTCGTGGGTTTTGTTGTGATGAGGAAGATTCTCACGTATCGCCTGGGCCCTCAAAAAGCGGCTCACGCGGTTCATTAAAGAATAACCGGCCACGCCCTTATTGAGCCGGTCAAGGAGTCGATATGGAGATTGTACCTCTCGGTCAGATCAGTCCCGATCAAGTGATCCTCTGGAGCTGGGGCTTTGTTACGATCAACGCGACCATCCTCTATACCTGGCTGGTCATGACCATTCTGGTTGGCGGGTCCGCTCTGGTCACGCGCAATCTTTCTTCGGAGCTGAATGCTTCACGCTGGCAGCATTTTCTGGAAGTGATCATTTCCATTGTCCGCGGCGAAATCGGCGAGATGACCAAGAGAGGGGCGGACCATTATATTCCGTTGATCGGCACGCTCTTTTTATTCATCTGCACGTCCAATGTGCTCGCGGTCGTGCCGGGATATGTTGCACCGACTTCGTCCATGACGACTACGGCGGCGTTGGCCACCTGCGTCTTTATTGCTGTTCCGTATTACGGCATTTCCCGAAACGGGTTGTTCCATTATGTGAGGGAATATTTTCAACCCAATTTTATCTTTTTCCCGTTCCATGTCATGGGGGAATTGTCCAGGACGCTGGCCCTGACGGTTCGTCTTTTCGGAAACATCATGAGTCATGAAAAGGTGATCGGCATTCTGCTGGCTGTGACACCCTTTCTGTTCCCGGTTGTAATGCAGATACTGGGGCTTTTGATCGGAGTGATTCAAGCCTATATTTTTGCGATCCTTTCCATGGTCTATATCGCTTCAGCGCTTTCCGCTGAAGACGAAGTTCATCATACGGAGATAAAGCAGGAAGGCGTTAGCGCTTAAAAACAATTTTATAAAGGAGGAGTATTTATGGACAGCATCAGTATCGTCGCGATGGCATCGATTTTCGGTGCGGCTTTGGCAATGGCAATTGGCTCACTCGGTCCCGGTCTGGGTATGGGACAGGCAATATCACAGGCGCTGGCCGCGATCGCCCAGCAGCCTGATGAGAGAAACTCTTTAACCAGAACGCTTTTTGTGGGACTGGCCATGATTGAATCCATCGCCATCTACTGTTTTGTTATTTCCATGATTCTGATTTTTGCCAATCCGTTCTGGGGACACATCATAAAGTAAGGGGGAAGATCCATGCATATCGACTGGTTTGTTTTTTTAGCGCAAATCTTTAATTTCCTCCTGCTCATGTACTTGCTGAAGCGCTTTCTTTACGGGCGGATCATCAAAGCCATGGATGACCGGGAAGCAAAAATTGCCGCGCGTTTTGAAGAAGCGGAACGGCTGAAAGTTGAAGCCAGTGAGGCAGTCGAGCTTTACGAAAAGCGTAACCAGTTGCTTGGCGAGAAAAAAGAACAGATGCTTAACGAGGCAACGATGGCAGCCGAAGCCAAGCGAAAGGAGTTGATGGAAAAAGTGCGCACAGATGTCGATGCAGTGAAAGCGCGCTGGCAGGATATGCTGGTTCGCGAACAGGACGCCTTTTTCTCTGATTTGCGCCAGCGTGCGGCCAAACAATTATATGCGACGGCACGCAAGGCACTGGCTGATCTGGCGGACGTGGAACTGGAAGAGCGGATCGTTGATGAATTTATCCGTCGTGTCAAAGCGCTTGATGAGGAAAAAAGCGTTCAGATTCGCAAGGCGATCAGCGGCGGAGGCAATAAGGTAATCATTCAGAGTGCCTTCGGCATTGCCGGGCCGAGGCAGGCACAAATCGAGGAAGCCCTGAAAAAGCAGATTACCAACGGGTTTACGATTCGTTATCTGAAACAGCCGGATATTGTGTCGGGCATCGAACTGCGGGTGAACGGACACAAGATTGCCTGGAGTCTTAATGAATATCTGGAGACGCTTGTGGAAAGTCTGACCGAAACCCTCCAGAAAGAGGCGCATGCGACATAGAATAAAAGGTCCAAGGTGAAAGGATCAAGGCGCAAGGTTCAAGTGAGGAAAGGTTTTAAACCTTCCTGCAAATAGCCTAGCATAGGAGGCATGGAATGAATTCAGAGGGTAGCAAATTGGAAAGTCAGGAATTGAAAACGTTTCTTGATGATACATTTGACACAATGGACAAGGTCTTGGACGGGCAGAATCCAGAGCTGAGGCAATATGAGGTGGGCCAGGTGGAATTTGTCGGACGCGATATTGCACGGGTCAGTGGTCTGCCGCATATCCGGGCGGAGGAACTGGTCCGATTTGCCGGAAATTATATGGGACTTGTTTTCAATATAGATCCAAAGGAAATCGGCGTTGTACTTCTGGACCCCAGTGAAAATCTTCAGGTCGGGTCGGAAGTTCAACGCACCAAGCGCGTCCTGGATGTGCCGGTAGGAGACGGGCTTTTGGGGCGGGTGGTCGATCCTCTCGGACGCCCGTTGGACGGTCTGGGAGAAGTCAATACGGTCATGCGTCTGCCGGTGGAAAGACCAGCGCCGGCAGTTATGGACCGCGCGCCGGTTGTCGTGCCGCTGCAGACAGGCATCAAGGTGATCGATGCGCTCATTCCCGTTGGGCGCGGCCAGCGCGAATTAATCCTAGGCGACAGAATGACCGGTAAAACGGCCATTGCCGTGGATACGATTATCAACCAGAAGGAAACCGGTATTATTTCGATTTATTGTGCCACCGGCAAGAAAAGCGCCGATGTGGCCAAGGTGATTGCCGATTTGCGGGAACACGGTGTGATGGGATCGTGCATTGTGGTGGTGGCCACTGGCGAAGACACACCGGGCCTGCAGTTTATAGCGCCATACGCGGCCACAAGCATGGGGGAATATTTTGTAGAGCAGGGCAGGGACGTTTTGATTGTCTACGACGATCTGACATCACACGCACGGGCCTACCGTGAAGTGTCGCTGCTTTTGCGGCGGCCGCCGGGACGCGAAGCTTTCCCCGGCGACATCTTTTACATACACTCCCGGCTGCTCGAGCGCTCCACGCATATGAAGCCGGAATTGGGCGGCGGATCGCTGACGTCACTGCCGATTACCGAAACCGAAGCGCAGGATATGTCATCTTACATTCCGACCAATCTGATTTCCATTACGGAC
>CAZXIP010000094.1:0-7374 GCA_964640755.1 uncultured Smithella sp.
AGTGTCGCTAGAGGCGGCAGGCAACTGCCGTCCCAGATGAATGATCATCGCCGCGTTCAGGGTAACCGAAACGCGGAACAGAACTCGGCTTACGATCTTCTCCTGTGCCTGTTTAATAATCGCTATAAGCCGATCCCCCGCTTCTTTGCTTCTTTATAAAGCCTCCAGATACAGAGACCGATTGCCAGCATGAAGGAACTCAGCATGAAATTGGGTGTTGTGCCAAGGATTTCATCCACGAGATAACCAAGATACAGGAACAGAAAAGAGGAAACAACCATGGCCAGTCCCCAGGCGGATAAGACCAGAATGCCATTGAACTGGCTGAACTGCTTACTGCTTACCAGGGGTTTTTCTTGAGGCGCGATCGTTCCATTTTCTTGATCCTTGCCGGTGTCTTTTGTCATGTTTCAATCTGTTTCTAAATTTGAATGTAAAGTATAAACCTTTTCAACAAGTCTAATCCCGGTTCCGTAAAGATCACTATCAGGAT
The DNA here is from genome assembly GCA_964640755.1 of uncultured Smithella sp. Taxonomy (GTDB): domain Bacteria; phylum Desulfobacterota; class Syntrophia; order Syntrophales; family Smithellaceae; genus UBA8904. Next base: position 494 of record CAZXIP010000094.1, read on the forward strand.
GAAAAAGAGGATAAATACGATAATGAGTTCAAAATTCCGGACTTGTGGGTACTTTCTCTTTACGAATACAAGAAGAAAGACACCGCCAATTAATATAGCCAAATGCAAGAAGGGAAACAGGCCAGCAATGAATTCCATTTTACTCTCCTTTGAGATAAAATATGAATTATCATTAAGAAAAAACGCATGGTTGTCAAGGTAAATAAAAAAGGCCGAATCGAAATTCGGCCTTTTTGTGGTTGGTTAAAGTTGGTTATTTATCGTCTTCGTCATCATCGTTGAACACTGATAAATCACCTTCGGAACCCTCTGGAATTTCCGACTTCAAGGAACGGGAAATTCCACGAACCAGTATCAGCATAATGAAGAACAGAATAACCATGGAAAAAATCAGGACCAGAATAACGGTTGCCGTCCATGCTTTCGATTCCTTCTCGATGCTTTTCGATACCTTTGCTGCTTCCTCGTTGTATTTTTCAACTTCCAGCCCCAGACCTACCCAGCCAAAGCCTGTAGGTTCGGGAAGGTTTGACGCATAAAATTTAATCGGCGCATAGGCGACAAACTTGGTTAACCCGCCGTATTTATAGGTTACAATACCTGTTTTACCGGAGGCTGCTTCTTTCGTGATGGTAAACAAATTAGGATCCAAAAATCCCATCTGGAACATATTCAACGCTTCCGCGCCTTTTTGGGCCAGCTCTTTTGCGTTCTGGGCAGAAAGCGTCGGAACGTCCGTTCCATCGCTGTTGAGACCGACGATGTGATAATCAGCCGGATGGGAAACGACGTACCCGCGATAATCAACCATGTATGCGTAATTACCGGTGGACGGATCTGTTTCAAATACTCTTTCCGCCTGAGTTGGAACCAGCTGGTCGGTTAACTGGGCCAGATGGCGATAGTCCAGGGACATTACAATGATGCCCGCGAAGCCTTCCTGGTTGAAAATCGGTGTGGCAAACCGTACGATTCCGTTAAATCGTTCGCCTTTGTCAAACGCCGCTTTGTTTACGTACCATCCCGTTACCGGAGAAACATATATTTCGCCTTTGTTCAGACTTCTTGTTTTGGCAAAATATTCTTCTCTTTTGTAGGTTGTGTTGGCCGGATCACTGACATTGACGAGTTGTGCAGCCGGCACAACCTTATTATCTACAATTTTAATCTGTTCATTGCCGTTTTTATCAATCAGGGCCAGTTCTTTGTATATCGGAACGGATGCCTGCTGAACTTTACCGCCAGCTTTGACCCAGAGCGGTTTTTTGTTTTCGTCAATAAACTGTTTGTACACAATATCGGTAGCCGGAATGATGGTTGCAACCTGTAAATCTTTCTTGCATTCCATGAGGAAACTTGCAACCTGGTTTGCTGTGTTCTGAGCTCTCGCTTTTATATCTTCCTGAGATTTGACATCGAGAACATTGACAGTCCTCTCTTTTATAGTAACCCCTAATTTGAACATTCCGTTAGCGATTAAAAACGCCATCAGTGATAAGGGGATTACGATAAGCAGGAAGAATACACCTGCAACAGGTAATGATTTCTTATCCTTTTTAGCTTCTGACATTATGAGTTCCCCCTAACCTTTCTTAATTTTAAAGTTAATTTATTTAAGCATTAACCCAAAAAGAAAGCCTTAAAGGGGTTGGCGTACAATAAGATCAGAGCAATAACCAGAGCGTAAATGGCGATAGATTCGGCCATGGCCATACCGACGAGCATAACCATCATAATCTTGCCCTGTACGCCGGGGTTTCTTCCGACTGCCTGGCAAGCGCCGTTTGCGGCATTACCAATGCCGGCGCCCGCGCCGATTGCACCCAGACCAATGGCCAGACCGGCCCCGATCATTGCGCCCACAGCAAAAATGACTTTAATGTAAGATTCGCCGCCAACCGGAATAGCATCCGCCGCGAACGCGAACTGGCTAGTTAACAGCAAAGCTGCTGCCGATGTGAAAACCGTTAAAAATGTTTTTCCATATTTATGTGACATTATCTGTCTCCTTTCCTGACATGAAATTTATTTTTTTATTCCAAAATGCATAGCATATTTTCTGTGCCGCGCAAAGAGGAATTAATCCCCATGTCGATAGCCTCGACATATTGCACAAGATGTGCCATGACTTGAATATGCAAGACTTTTTTTCAAAAATTGAAATTACGCAACCGGGAAATGAAAAAAATTACTGTCTAATTTTATTAAGATGACTGTGGTTCATTTTTTTTAAAAAATATAAGAAGGGGGTGGTAAAGCTCTGTGAGTCATTTTGTCTTGGAAGCGATTTGCCGTAAAAGTTAAGCATCGATTTAATGTTTTGTTCAATCGCCTGTCATAAAACATTCAATCAAGCAGTTCGGGACAAAAAGCATCCTGCTGATTAATTTTCGCGGAAAATGGTTTTTTATATTTCAGTTGAAATTTTGAGGCAATGTCGTTACGATTAAAAGAGTTTCGGAACGAAAATGTAAAATATCTGGAAAACATAATATAAAGGATTGCCATGCAGGAAATTATAACCGCCATTACCTATCCGATTGTCTGGCTTATTTGTGGATACCTTTTAAAAATTGAAAGTGGTCTGGCCAAACTGCTGATATCACTGACTGCGGCTATCCTGGTTTATGTTTTGATAGGTATCATGCGCTCGCAAAAAGAAAATAACAAGGACAATGAAGATTAAGTGATTTTGCTCAGGAAAGCCTACAAGCTTCTGAATCAATTATTGAGCCCGCGTATCTGGTTTGCCAGCATTATTGTTGTTATTCTGATTCTGCTATTGGCTTTAACGGTGAACCACGCACGTGAAAAGGAGATGGTTGATTTATTCAGCCGCCAGCAACTGGCATCCGCTCAAAACGCATCGGCGCGAATAGCAGAAATTCTTTCGCAGGTGGAAAGAAATATCGCTCTGTTTTCATATCTGGATCCCAACGGGAAAAAGCTTACCCAGGAAAATTACCGTGAATTGGATGTGGTTTATTCCGTTTGGGGGAGGACGATTGATGCGGTGCTGGTCTTTGATTCCGATAACAACATCAGGAAAATTCTCCCGCAGGATGCCACGCCGGGCGTTGACCTTGCCACCCATTACAGCGCGATGAAGCTTCGCAAGAGGCAATACCTGACCATAGCATTGTCAGACAATCTTTCCAGCGAGTCTCAGGCCCAAACGAAAGACCGGTATTTGATCTGGGGCTACCCCGTTTGGAATCAGAATAATGTTTTCTCCGGCGCCTGGATGATATCTTTTTCACTCGCTCAGCTGGTGGACACGTGTGAAAGACAGATCAAGGACAATAAGCTTGGAGATCTTTGGCTGGTGAATGAGCAGGGGCAGATATTACTGCATCCTCATTCACTGTTCATCGGGAAATATGTCGGCGATCTGGTTAAAGATAACCGTGGCAATGCGATCGTCTTCCCATCGGAAGGCGGCCGATACACTGATACCAAAATTCTCCAGGCGAACAACAAACTGTTGAGAAGCGTTATCTCCTATTCCCCGCTGCAGATTGCGGGTAATACCTGGTACGTGATGGTCACCGTGCCCTACAGTAACGTCATTGCCCCCGTGCGCACCACTTTTATTTACACCATGTTCAGTTCTCTCATTCTGATACTGGGGCTTGTTGTCGTTGGTATCTTTTTTGCCTTCCGCGAAGGCAAAAGGTTAAGGATGAGAGAAGAGCGGGAACGATCCAAAGAGCGCGAAGCCTGGCAGGAAAAACTGCTTCGGGAAAAGAAAACAATAGACGGCATCATTGAGGGTTCGCCGATTCCCAGTTTTGTCATTAACAAAGAACATAAAGTCATTTTATGGAACAGGGCCTGTGAAGAATTGACAGGATACTCTGCGGATAATATGCTGGGCACCGATCAGCATTACAAGTCTTTTTATTCCGTTCAAAGGCCGATGGTTGTTGACTTGATCGTGGACAACGATATTGACGGCCTCAATCAGTTCTACGGAGCGAAAAAGGTCAAGAAATCAGAGAAAGTGCTGGGTGCTTATGAAGCCTATGACCATTTTGACAATCTGGGCGGTCGCAGCCGGTACATGTATTTTCTGGCGGCTCCGATTTATGATGAAGATGGAAATATCATTGCGGCAATGGAAACGCTTCAGGATATCTCACGCGAGGAAGAGCTGACCCGTTCTTTGCGGGAATACGCGGAAACTCTGCAGAATGAACTTGGGGAAAACATTGAACTGCGCAGAGAGATCGAAGGGCTTTATAACTATCTGCAGTCCATTGTGAAAAGTCTGCCGGATAAAATCTACGAGGTGGATAAAGACGGCATTCTCAATTTCATGAGCGGAGGAAAGAAAAAGTCAAACAGCGAGTTGCGGGGAAGACATTTTCTGGAGTTTGTTGCGCCCGAGGATGAAAATTTCGTGATGTCGAAGTGGGAAGATGCAAAAAGGGGGATATTTACGCCTTATGAAATTGAGACAACGACAAAAGAAGGGCGCAAGATCAATCTCATGGTAACGACGGCTCCTGTTGTCGGCACGGATCATTACATTCTGGTGCAGCGCGATATTACGGAATATAAAAATCTGGAAAAGAAACTCTATAATAGTGAGAAACTGGCTGCGCTGGGTCAGCTTTCCGCCGGTATTGCCCATGAAGTGCGCAATCCGCTTTCATCCATCAAGATGAGTCTGCAAATTCTGGAAAAAAGGATGAACCCGGAAGGGAATGACCTGAAAAGATTTAAAATCGCGCAAAAAGAAGTTGAACATCTGGAGGAACTGGTTAATAATGTTTTGGTTTTTGCAAAGCCCATGGAGCCCAAAATAGCGTCCACCGATCTCAATAAATTGCTGGAGCGCGCTATTTCCCTGTGCGAAAAAATCATTCATGATAAGCAGATCGATATAAGACTGGAATCCCAGCAGATTCCGATGGTGAATGTGGATGTGGCGATGATTACGGACGCATTTGTGAATGTAATCCGAAATGCAGTTGAAGCGATGGAAAACAACGGGCACATCCGTATCTATGCCCGCAGCATTGGCAGCCAGCCGCCTTCCGTTTTGGTGGTCGTGGAAGACGACGGATGCGGTATTGATGATGCGGATATGCCCCATCTGTTCAACCCTTTCTTTACCAAGAAAAAATATGGCACGGGACTGGGGCTTTCACAGGTGCTGAAAATCGTGGAAGTGCACCAGGGAAAACTGGAGATAATCAGTGAGAAGGATAAAGGGACGAAGGTTTGCGTTACGTTGCCCTGCAATGAGAGACGCCGCACCCAGAGAGTTTGAAAAAGAATAAAAATACAGGATGATCCGGAAATCCCTTGAATGGCGAAGGTTGAAATTATGGCGAGCATACTGGTTATTGACGACGATGCATCAATTGTGGAAACGCTGGATCTGTATCTGACGGAAGAGGGGTACAGCGTAAGAACAGCCCTGAACGGTACGGACGGGTTGAATAAATACGTGCAGGAGCCTTCGGATGTGGTGATTCTGGATATCCGTCTGCCTGATGTGGACGGGTTTTCCGTTCTGGAAGATCTCAAGGAAGAGAATGAAAATGTTAAAGTGATCATGATTACCGCTTTCCATGACATGGAAACAACCATTAACGCCATGAAGGCGGGCGCTTTCGATTATATCCATAAACCGGTCAATGTCGATGAACTGGACCTGGCGATTAAGAAGGCCCTGAAGTCTCTGGAGATGGAGAAAAAAATTGACGGTCTGCTCATAGAACCGTCTCGCAACTTCCGTGTCGGGGATATCATCGGAACCGGAAACGAAATGCGGGAAATCTTCAAGACGATCGGAACGGTTTCCAAAAGCCGCACAACCGTGCTCATCCAGGGTGAGAGCGGTACCGGGAAAGAATTAATTGCCAAGGTTATCCATAACAATACATCCTCGGATGAACCGTTTATTGCCGTGAATTGTTCAGCCATTGTTGAAACGCTTCTGGAATCGGAATTGTTCGGCCATGAAAAGGGATCGTTTACCGGGGCTGTTGCGCGCAAACTGGGCAAGTTCGAGCTGGCGCGGTTTGGCACCGTATTTTTGGATGAAATCAGCGAAATGTCCGTCAATCTGCAGGCCAAACTTCTTCGGGTTTTGCAGGAAATGGAATTTGAACGCGTCGGCGGCAAGGACAGGGTGAAAGTAAATGCCCGCATCATGGCCGCTACCAATAAAGATTTAAAATTGATGGTCAAAGAGGGAAAATTCAGGGACGATCTCTACTACCGTCTGAATATTGTGGCGATTAATCTGCCTCCATTGCGTTCGCGTCGCCAGGATATCCCGCCTTTGATTGATTATCTGCTTTCCAAAATCAACCTGGATCTTCATAAAAAAATCATCGGTGTTTCCGGCGAGATGATGGAGAAATTCATGACTTATGCCTGGCCGGGCAACATCCGCGAACTGGAAAACCTGCTGGTGAGGGCCTGCGTTGTGGCCAAAGGCCAGGTCCTGGGGGTCGGTGATTTTCCGGAGTTAGGCAAGGACAGCCAGCCGATCGGGGCGCAAGCCGATCAAACCGCTGAAGTCTTTAAACCGGAAGAACCGGGTAAATTCCTCACGCTCGATCAGGTTGAAGAACGCTATATCCGGAAAATCATCAAAGAAACGGACAAGAACAAAGGGGAAGTCTGTGAAGCCCTCGGCATTTCACGCCCCACCTTTGAGCGCAAATTGGAAAAATACGGCATCTCCTTTGAACGGGAATGATGGATTGTCGGCCGTTACCGTATTTAGCCGTGAGGTGCGATGATTCCATGAACAATTCACCTACAGGCGAAGCAGAAGTTTTTTTAACCCAGATTACGCAATAGAGAGATTTGTTGTTTCTCTGTGTCATAACCCTGCGGGTCACGCGTTTCGAGGAGCA
>CAZXIP010000095.1:0-7303 GCA_964640755.1 uncultured Smithella sp.
TGGAAAACAGCTGGATCGATCCGCTCCGGGGTTCACCGACACCGACACCTGCCGCAAGCGCCCTCTGCAGAAACTCAATCACCTCGCCGGCGCTGGCCATGTCAGGCTGGGGGCACATCACGGTCATACCCAAAAAAGGCAAAAATGATTCCACCTCATGATGCTGAAGTGAAGTTCTGTAGAAATCAAGCAGGGTTTTATCGTACCAGTTCGCAGGATCGGCTTTCCTGATTCTGACAAATAGGGCGAGGAGTGTGAGTCTGGCCCCAAATGACAGCATCGGGGTTTTCAGGAATCCTTTGACGCCTTCAGGTCTTTCCCAGAGCCTGCCCTTGAAAATCAGTTTAGCGTCTCCGGAGTGGGGCAGAAAATCGATTTCCTCCCCCAGTCTTCTGAATACCTCATTGGCGATGCCTTTCCTGGCAAGCCTATGTGAATGCGCTCCGTATTCGCGGATATAACCACTCTCGTCCCGGCACGAGTGCGCACGTCCGCCGATCATACCGTTCTCCTCGAGTACGAGCACTTTCCGGCCGGCATGTGCCAGCAGCGCCGCGGCGCTCATTCCGGCATACCCGGTTCCGATTACGACCACATCCGACATAGAATCTCCGTAAGATAACTCAATGAAAAGGCCGGAAGCCCGGCAGGCTTCCGGCCCGTGATTTTGTTATCTGCTTCATCCGGAAAGCGAGAGGAATATTTGCGGCGCCGGTTTATATCCTGGCGAATCCCCGCTCAAGATCGGCAATAATGTCTTCAACATCTTCAACACCTACTGCCAAACGGAAAAGATTATCCACAATGCCAAGGTCATAGCGCTGCTCGCGGGAATAGCGGTAATACGTTACCGTAGCCGGATGCGTGATCAGTGTCTCCACACCGCCCAGGCTGGGTGCGATATAGATCATCTCAAGCGAATCCATAAATCTTTTTGCCGCGTCCAGATCGCCCTTGATGGTAAACGTGACAACCCCGCCTCCGCCTTTCATCTGCTCTTTGGCAATCGAATAATGGGCATGACTTTTCAGGAAGGGGTAATAGGCTTTTTCAATTTTCGGATGACTTTCCAGATATTCGGCAATCTTGAGTGCACTTTCGTTTTGCGTCTTTACCCGGAGCGGAAAAGTTTTCAGTCCGCGCAGCAGCAGGTAACAGCAATGAGGATCGATCACGCCGCCCATGGATTTGTGTAGTTCGCGAACCTTGAGGACCAGGTCTTTTTTCCCCAGAAGCACACCCGCCAGAATGTCGTTATGGCCGGCAAGATATTTTGTTGCGCTGTGGATCACCAGATCAATACCGTATTCGAGCGGCCGCTGGTTAAAAGGAGTGGCAAACGTAGAATCGATAATCGTGATAACCTTGTGCTTGTCTCCGATCTGTTTGAATTTCACCATATCAAACACATTGAGATAAGGATTGGTCGGAGATTCCGAAAAAATAAAGCGTGTATTTTTTTTGATCGAAGCATCCATCACTTCATAATCGCCGAAAGGCACGATCGTGCATTCAATGCCGAATCTTTTCAAATAAGACCGGCAGAATTCCAGCGTTTTGCCGTAACAATCATCGGTAATCACGATATGATCCCCGGACTGAACCAGCGCCAGAATGGTTGTGGTGATCGCCATCATTCCGGATGAAAACATCAAAGCTTCCTCGGCGCCGTCGAGTTCCGCCAGGCGTCTCTCCGCTACCTTCTCTGTGGGGTTCCCGTATCTTCCGTATTCATAACGCTTTTTATCATTCTTGGTATAAGCTTCAATTTCCTTGCTGTCCTTGAAGGAGTATGTGGATGACTGAACGATTGGAGTGGTGATGGAATCCGCGTAGCGCGCCCGGTCTTCTCCAGCATGGATTGACTTTGTAAATATAGATTTTATCTTATCTTTTCCGTTCATGGCGTCCTTTCAATGTTGCAAATGAACTATTGATAACAATCGATTGCAATATACGTCAGTATAGAAAGAAGACTTCTGCATGTCAATGGACAATTTCAGAAACAATTCCGATAAACCACTCCACAGGTGTTGACATTTTCCTTCTTAATCTTTAGATTGAAAGAAAAAGCAAGGAATGTAGAGATATGCCGATTTACGAATTTGAATGCGACAAATGCAAGAAACAGTTTGAAGTGGTCACACTGAGTCTCAGTGAAAAACCTAACGCTGTGTGTCCGAAATGTAAATCTAAAAAAACACGCAAACTGATTTCCAAAGTCGGCAAGGGGAAATACGGGTCCCTGAGTTCTGGCAGTTCAGCCTCAACAAACACACCTGCAAGCTCAGGATGCTCATCGTGTTCCTCTTCAAACTGTTCCTCCTGCGGGCATTAACCCATTGAACTTATAACAAAGCGGTAAGCTACCAACATATTGATTATATTAAATATAACTTAAAAACAAAGGGTATTTGAAACAAATATTATCTGCCAGCCTCACCTCCTTAAAAAGGCTGTGCTTTATACATTCTCTGATTGACGCCTCCTTGAAAAGAGGTATAATCACACTAAAGCAAACTAACTGTTGTGACTCTTTAGTTTTCTCCTTCACTTTCTCCCGTTACTGCCCCACGGCATCATCTGATGAATAAGAAGATTTTCTGATCTCGATATTGTTTTTGGAATTTCTTTGTCTCATTTCACCAGACGTGGGCATTAGAAAGACCGATTGCTGTGGGCAGAAACTTTTCAGCACTGATCGTTTCACAGGACTGTTGGCGTTATCCATATTACCGGCTTCCCGAAACCGGTGTGTGACGTTTAAATGCTTTCAACCCACTAAAAGAAAGGAGAAGGATGATGAGCAACATTTATAAAGTCATTGAGATTATCGGAGGAAGCGATAAATCATGGGAAGACGCAGCAAAAAAAGCCGTAGAAACAGCGGCAAAAAGCCTGAAGGAAATCCGGATTGCGGAAGTCAAGGAACTTGATATGAGGGTTGAAAAAAACAAAGTGGTTGAATTCCGCGTAAAACTGAGAGTGTCCTTCAAATATGTACCCTAGTTCACAGTTATTCTGAATTCAGGCACCGGTACAGCACCCGGTGAGTGAAAAAGATTGTTTTGAGGAATTGGGTAGGAGGCGGGGTCACCCCCGCCGTCCTCACCAAGTTTGTGCGCCCTGCCGGGCTCACAATGCATAAGGCGGTGGAAATCCTTTCGCTGCCTTGCGGGGAAGAAATGTGCTACATACTTCCTCCTGCCAGCCAGTTGACTTTCAAACAGCAGAATCACAAACATGAACCCCGGGCAAATATTGCGTGTGTTATCGTAGCATTATGCCTACCTAAAGATATTGTCCAAACATTTGTCCGATTACAACATACCCAACGCAAATCATAACGTATCGGAATTGGAGCTTCACGAATTACAGGATTAATAGTTGACAAAATCAACCTTTCATGAGAATAAGCTGATGAGATTCAACAGACTAAATTTTCTGAAAGACTGAAACATGGACAAACAGATAAATCAACTGGCCGGACGACTTGAAGATATGATGTATGACTTCGGCACGCACAGCCTCAATAGCAACTGTTGCGAAAACATCTCCCACGGTGAGTATCGAGCTCTTCGTATCATATCACGACTTAACAGGTGTACCATGCAGGACATCGCTAAAAGCATAGCTGTGACCAAAAGCGGCGCGACACGAATCGTCAGCCGATTGGAAGAGAAAAAACTGGTCCGCCGCGTGCATGATCAAAACGATGCGCGCATCTGCTGTGTCCAATTGTCGAAAGAAGGAAAATCACTCCTGTTAAGGATTACAGAAGAACCCTCAAAGAAAATGGCGGCTGTTCTTGAGGCCATGGCCCCCGACATGCGGCAGATCCTTCTTATCGGCTTACATGCCTTTGCCAAAACCGCGATTAATCAAAAAACGAGAACTGTCGCACGATCAAAATCGTCTAAAGATAACAAGAAAATAACTGATAAAGAATTAAGTTGACATATTCAACTATCATAGATCATGGATACTGGAGGTCATATTAGTGTTTGGTTTGAATAATTTTATTACTGCCGGAAAATTCTTTCTCATTATCGCCGGTGAACTTGTCCTGATATTTGTTGCCGTTTCGTTTATCATTGGTCTGCTGATGGAATATCTGCCGCCATCGCGCGTTCGGGATTTCCTGTCCAATAAATTTACCTGGGTCCAATATTTTCTGGGCGCGGGTCTGGGGGCCATCACTCCTTTCTGTTCCTGTTCCACCGTTCCCATCACAGCGGGGCTGCTCAAGGGCGGCGTGCCTTTTGGCCCCACAATGGCGTTTCTCTTTTCCTCGCCAGTGCTCAACCCCATCATTATCGCGTTATTGCTTTCACTGTTGGGTATTAAAGTTACAGTGGTTTATGTTGTCGTCACCTTTCTCGGTTCCATGGCAATGGCGGCAGTCCTTTCGAAGCTCGGTATGGAAAAGCAAGTCAAGCCGCTATTAAACATGGAATCATCCTGTTGTACAGCCGTCCCCACTTCACAGGACGATCCTTCAAAAGTTCTGCCCGCAGCGGCAGCTTGCTGCTCTTCAGGAAGCGCACAATCCCTCACGTTAATCACCTTACCGACTGTCCAGGCATCATCATGCTGCTCGGTCAATCTTGAGCCGGTTGACGTTCCCCCTGTGCCATTTAAGCAAAAACTGAAAAACGCATCCATTTCTGCCGTTGATACCTTCAAGGGCGTCTTCTGGTATCTTCTTTTAGGCACCGCCATCGGCGCTTTCATTTACGGCTTCTTCCCGCAGGACATCGTTGTCAAACTTGCCGGCCCCGGAAACCCCTGGTCCATTCCCGTTGCTGCCTTGATTGGCGTTCCCATGTATATCCGGGCGGAAACCATCATTCCCATATCAGCCGCCCTTGTGGGGAAAGGCATGGGACTTGGTACAGTCCTTGCGCTGGTTATTGGCGGCGCGGGAGCAAGCATTCCCGAATTGATCATTCTCAGTTCCATGTTTAAAAGGAGGCTGATCATTGCGTTCGCTTTGAATATTTTTGTCATTGCCATCGTGGCTGGTTATCTTGTCGATATTTTGATATATTAGATCATCAGAATGCAAATAACCGCATGAGAAAGGAAATCTAACTTATGCAAAACAAGACGGATGCCGAATTCTTCAAACTGGCGCCGGAAGCCTGCTGCGGGAGCAGCATCGCCGATGCTTCGGACGATAAAAACAAAGAAACACAAGTAGCAAAAAAAGTCTTGAACATCGATTTAATCGTGATTGACTTGAGCACCTGTAGGCGCTGTGTTCCCACGGGAGATCAGTTAAAGCGGGCGGTTGATCTTCTTGGTCCCGTAGCCAATGTTTTAGGAATTGAATTGAAACATCGGGAAATTGTGGCACAGACGCCACAGGAAGCCATGAACCATGCCTTGTTGAGCTCGCCTACAATACGACTTAATGGACATGACATCGCGCAAGACATCCGCGAGTCACTATGCGAGTCCTGTGGAGATTTAACCAACGGCAACATTATGGTAGACTGCCGTGAGTGGCACTATCGAGACAAAACATACTTTGCGGCACCGCTTCCCTTGCTGGTTGAAGCGATCATGGGTGCAATGCTGAATATAGACGCACCACCAATCGTTCCGGCACCCATCACAGAATTACCGGCAAATCTGCAGCGGTATTTCGACAACAAAAGGCAAACTAAAACCTGTTGCTGAATGGAAAGAGCCTGATCTTCTAACAACCTTGAATCACAGATCATCTAAATGGAGAAAATGCGTTACCCGGCATACGAATTTATATCCGTCTCTTGCCTGTTTATCTTGTAAGATTTCGATATATTCATGATTACACTAATTTAATGTAAAGGCAGCGACAAATTCAATCTTACGCCAGCAGTATGTTTTGACCTCCATTGCCGGGCGACGGGACATCTTTTCCGCCCAATAGGTGAACCCCATGGCGGCGATATCGCTCAAATTATGAACGGCATCGGAAATCAGCGCCATGCTCTGGATCAGCAGACCGAAGACCATTTTAAAAACAACAATACCACCATTGATCATGATGGCAAAGATCAGGTTGGCAAGCGATGCCGGTTTATCATTGTTATGGTTATGGTGATTATGACTCATTTCATTTTTCTTTTATTAGATTGTCTCTTACGTTAGGTCATTATAAATCCATACCCCATACCGGCGATAGTCGAAAGGACCACAACGATAAAGCAGTAAACGGCGGTTTTCTTCACGCCCATGATGCTCGATATCGTAATCATACTGGGAAGTGACAGAGCGGGACCCGCCAGAAGCAGCGCCAGTGCAGGCCCTTGCCCCATACCCGAGCCGATCAAGCCTTGCAAAATCGGCACTTCGGTTAGTGTGGCAAAATACATCAAAGCACCGACAACGGAGGCAAAGAAATTAGCCCACAGGGAATTACCGCCAACCAATGTCTGGATATACTGCTCGGGAATCAGCGCAGGGTGGCCGGGACGGCCCAATAAAAATCCTGCGACTAAAACACCGCCAAACAAAAGCGGTAGAATCTGCTTGGCAAAATCCCAGGTCGCCTGTACCCAACCTTTGAGCTCATCTTTGACAAACCACTTTTTGAGCATTACCCCTAAAACAATCATCAGCCCAATGACCAGAAACCACTTGACGTTAAAGATCATACGCCAGAGACCGCTGTCATTCTCCGTGGGTTTGGCAAACGAAGCAAAGACCAGAATCAGAACCATGACCAGCATATAAACGGCATCCTGCCAAAGCGCCCTTCCCTTGCCCTCTTCATCCGGCAGGAATATTTCGCCCGTTTCCCGATTAGCGTCATCTTTTCGGAAGATAAACGCCATTAACAAACCGGTAACAATGGCGAAAACTACAGCTCCAATCGCGCGCGCCAGACCCAACTGCCAGCCCAGCACCTTTGCGGTGAGAATAATCGCCAGCACATTGATCGCCGGACCCGAATACAAAAAAGCCGTCGCAGGACCGATACCCGCGCCGCGTGTATAAATGCCGGCAAAAAGCGGTAGCACCGTGCAGGAGCAGACCGCCAGCACAGAACCGGAAACAGAGGCAACGGAATAAGACAGGATCTTGTTGGCCTTCGCGCCGAAATATTTGAGCACCGCCGCCTGCGAAACAAACACGCTGATGGCCCCGGCGATGAAAAACGCAGGGATCAGGCAGGTGAGCACATGCTGGCGTGCGTAATCCTGAAGCATCATAAAGGCTTCCAGACCGGCTTGCCGAATGAGCGTGGATTCCCATGGAATAAAATAAGCGCCCAGGAATATCCCGATAATCCACAATAATTTTTGCCATTCTT
>CAZXIP010000096.1:0-7284 GCA_964640755.1 uncultured Smithella sp.
CCGGCACCGATGGCGTCAGTCAGTAAACCGGGGCGGACAACGTCACCGATTGCATAAACCTGAGGATCGCTGGTGGCGTAAGCTTCATCCACCGCGATAAAACCCCTTTCCGTATGGATTCCTTCCGGCAGAAAGGACAAATCCGGCATGTCGCCCACAGCAACGATGACAGTTCCCGCAGGCAGCAGTTCGCCATCGGTCAACACAACTCCTTCATCCGTCAGAGCCTTCGTGAAACGCGGCCATAAGAATTTTGCCCCTGCCGCTTCGGCATGTTCTCTTTCCGTCCCAAATGATGCGGGAGGCTGTATGTCAATCAGCGTTACGCTTTGCGCACCCAGACGGAAAGCCTCCGTCGCCGCATCACACCCGACATTGCCCGCACCGATAATCACCACTCTTTCTCCCACTTTGACGCAACCCAGCTTGCTTTGCTGAAGAAACTCCAGCGCTGTCAGAGATTTTTCCATGCCGGGAATATTCAATTTGCGTGGTTTCACTGCTCCTGCTGCGATAACCACATAGTCGTTTTCCTGCTTCAGTTTTAAAAACCGCTCCTTTGTTAAAGGTTTGCCCAGTTGCATTTTACGGATACATTTAGCCAACCGGTTAATCTCATGTTCCACCACGTCGGCGGGAATGCGGCTATGGGGAATAGAATCCGTGATCTTTCCGCCAAGTTTTTTTCTACCTTCAATGATCATGGCTTCGTGGCCTTTCATCCATAACTGCCAGGCTACGGAAAGTCCGGAAGCACCGCCGCCGATCACGGCAATCTTTTTGCCTGTCTGCGGAAGACGAGCCGGCGCTTTCGCCGCAAGCGAAGACTTTCCCAAAATCCTGATATCTATGGCTTGAAGGCTAACCTGACGGCGTGTACAATTCTGCATACAGAGATTCGGACAGAGATAACCGCAAACAGTGGCCGGGAAAGGCGTGTATTGCAATGCCAGATCAACCGCTTCATCCACCCTTCCCTGACGGATCAGCTCCCACCTTTTCTGCACGGGAATGCCGGTCGGGCATGCAGCCTGACAAGGCGGCAGGTACTTTTCATTGGCCCAAACAGGAATAAAGCGCCTGAGCTCGCCTGTCGGCAAAAGGCCGATGGGCGACCGATCCATACTGGATAAATCTCCAATGACACCGCCTTTCCCCATTTCACCGTCCCATATTTCATTGCGGAAACGGGCCATCGGCCGGACCGCGCGTGCGAGTTTTTCAGAAGGTTTGCGTGCCACCAGCAATCGCCACTCTTTGCGACGTGATGCCAGTTGATCAAATAAATACTGCTTGCCGATAGCCTGCAAAAATTGCTTCATGTTCTCTTGCAGCCACTGCCATTCGTCATCGGGAAGGTCGGTAAACAATTTCGCGTCGGCCTTGCTATAGATTTCCTGGTTGCCGCGGAAAAAGATTTTGCCGCCCACCATCCCGACACAGGGCCGGTAGCCCAGCACGTTTTTACTCTTTTCAGCGCCTGCACCGCATACAACAGCTATGCCACCCGCCATAAATTCAGCGAATGAATCTCCCACCTTTCCAAACACCCAGAGCTCGGGTGGTTCAAAACGGGGATTGTGCTTGGTCATGGTCATACCGCGTGCGCCGATATTACCATCAATATATACTTTGCCCTGTGCCATGGCATTGGCCACACCGTTCGTCGCGTTGCCATGAACAATGATTTTCGCGCCGGCATTGAGCCAGCCAATATCGTCAGAGGCTGGACCGAAGGCTTCAATAACCGTATTGGCGAAGCCCATGGATCCTAAACGCTGGCCGGACATGCCCAACACGTCCACTTTGATCGGCTGATTCCCGGCACGCCAAAGCCGCCCGCCGATACCATGCTGACCGTAAGCGGTCACTTCGATTTGCCGATAGCCGTCAATCGCCGCCTGTTGAATGCGTTCTTCCAGAATCCGTGATTCAACACGAATATTGTTTTCCAAACCGGCAATTTTTATTGTATCTTTTTTCGTCATGATTCTTTCCCGCTTTTACAATTACAAAACATATTTTATGTTAAGACGCTCGGCTGCATCTGCGTCACTAATGCCGAGCGCATCCGACATGCCAATGGGCAACGAAGTCGAACGGCCCAGCGGAGCGACGATTTTTTTCAATTCCGTATTAAAACTTACATAAAGGTCAACCACCCTTTGCGCGACTTTCTCGGGATCAAGCCTGCGGTCCAACCGGGGGTCCTGCGAGGTAATGCCCTTGGGGCATGCGCCGATATTGCAGACATTGCAGCGGTCGGACTCAGATCCCAGGCAACCGGCGGCTGCCTGCATGATATATTTCCCTGTTTGAACACCGCTTGCGCCCAGCATAATCAGGGCGGCGGCATTGGCGGCCAGATTGCCGTTTTTGCCGATACCGCCACCCGCGAAAAGGGGGATCTCGTTTTGTTTGCCCAGTTTGACCAGCGTAAGATAAGCATCGCGCAAATTGCTGGCGATGGGATGTCCCATATGATCCATCGATACGTTGTAGGCCGCACCTGTGCCACCGTCTTCTCCGTCGATAGCAAGACCCGCGGCATAGGGATTTCTGGTCAAATTGTTGAGGACGGCCATCGCCGTGCTGGTTGCGGATATTTTCGGATACACCGGCACACGGAATCCCCAGGCCATGGACATGGACTGGATCATCTTAGCCACCGCTTCTTCAATGGAGTATTTTGTCTGATGGGTTGGCGGACTTGGCAGGCTGATACCCTGAGGCACACCACGGATCGCGGCAATCAGCTTGTTGACCTTGTACCACATGAGCAATCCGCCGTCGCCGGGTTTTGCGCCCTGGCCGTATTTAATTTCGATCGCGCAGGGATCTTCTTTCATGAGCGGCAGATTATGGATGATTTCATCCCAGCCAAAATAGCCGCTGGCGATCTGCAGGATGACATACTTCAGAAAGCGCGATTTTAGAAGTCGGGGAGGGCAACCGCCTTCGCCGGTGCATATGCGAACCGGCATGCCCATCTCTTCATTCAGGTAAGCCACACCCATTTGCAGGCCTTCCCACATATTGGGTGATAAAGCGCCAAACGACATACTGCCGATGACCAAAGGATAAATCTCGCGCACCGGCGGCATCCAGACATTTTCCCGGCTGACGTTCAGCATTTCTTCCGGCGGCAAAACTCTGCCAAGCAGCGTGCGCAGTTCAAATTCATGACGTCCCGCATCGAGTGCCGGGTCGGTCAGCATCGAGATACGGACAAACTTGATTTTATCCAAAACACTGTCCGGATTGTTTCTGCGACCGCCGCGCCTGCGGGGTTCGCCGCCCTGATTTACATGAAAGCGTAATTTGTCAATCCCATCGCTGCGCAGAGGTGCAATTGCACCGTTGGGGCAGACCATTGTGCACATACCACAGCCGACGCAGGCATGCGCCGGGTCCGTGCGCTGGTCAATTCCGTGATAAATTGAAACAAGATTGCCCGGTTTGGTTTCCAGGCCGACCGGCACCTGCAACGCGCGCCTGCGGTGCACACCCAGTTCTATGGCACGCACGGGGCACACGGTTGTGCAACTGCCACACAGCGTGCATTTTTCTTTGCTCCATTGAATCTGCCAGGGCAGATCTTTGGTGCTTAGTGTAGATGGGGTAATAGGTCCCATTGATTCCATTTTTCTATCTCCTGCCGCTCGCGACGGACTATAATAGTTTCATACCTCATCGGCTGGTCATCCAGATTGATGTCGCGCTCCGGAATCGCCGCGTCCAATCCACACATTTCCGATGAAAATGCGAAAATGCCCGGGCGTCCCCCAACAACACCGGGGCGCAGCTTTTTAGAATCCTGTACCATGAACATTGACTTGTCGGGCAAACAGCCTATTACGCAGTTCGGACCGTCGATGATCAAAGGACGGCAGCTTTGCTTCAACCTTCTCAGCAGATTCCCGTCGGGATGTCTTTCGAGCTCTTCATCTTTGAGCGGGGTAATAATATGTTTGTACATCTCCATACCCATGCCCAGTTTGTTTTGCATGTAATGCAGAATGTGGGTAAAAACTTCCGAGTCTGACTGGTAGCCCGTGTAGCCCGGGAAATTGCGTGACATCAGAAATTCCCGTATGGGCACGAATGCTGTATTTTCGCCATTGGTCATGGTTGCCATACCCTGGATGAAAAATGGATGGCAGGCGTAAATATCAATTGAATAGTTTGTATTCTGGCGACCCTGGCTAAGAATGGTGCGCGCCAAAAGTTCCTTCCGGTCCAATCCCAGATATTGTGCAACGGTTAAAGGGTCGCCCACCTCCTTGATCATGATGATGTCCGGCCAGAAACTGAAGATCAGCATGGATTTGTCTTTTGCTCCCATTTCCCGAAGCTGCAACTGCACCATCATCAGTCGAAACTGAATCTCATCCGTGCTCAGGCCCTCCCAGTCCGCCGGATATTCATAAACGCGGATGACATAGTTGTCTCTCCTTGGCGTTCCCGCAGGGTTCGGCTTTGTCGGACGGATAGACAGTTTATATTTGACCATGAAATCCAGATCAATCATAAAACGGTCCAGCGCTTTGATGCCTTCATTGGAAAAAATACCGGAAAGAATCGGCTCGTTTTTGAATTTTTCAAAATCACCGCCCAGATCCGTCAAAAACAATCCCAGTCCTGAACCATCATGCCCTTCTTTCATCACATTGAGAGCATCGATGGCCATCATGGGTGAAAGTGGTTCATTGCTGGTGACTGCAAACAAACGACACATAATAAATTTTCCTCCCTGAGCTCTTGCTGCCTGATAAACTCGTATCTAAAACCATAATTGCCAGAGTCATGCCAGAGCCGGATTCCTGATAATAATGTATCCCGGTTAGTGATTATTTATTCCTGTGCGGATATTTGTGTATTCTAAAAGTCATTCCTGCGAAGAGAGGAATTCAGTCTTGTCAAGTGCTTCCATGATTTACGCTGAAGTTCACCCTCGTGTTCAAGCAAGGAATGAAAAATAAATGGAATGGAAAACTGATTTCACTTATTAAAATTATTTGGCATTGTATTTTATAAAAACAAACAAATTTGTTACATTTTGCGATGATAAAACATTATTGTGCCACCTGTTTTCATACCGCTCCGAACAGATGCGGGGCTTCATCCAAAAACGGGACAAAAACATTTCTCACATATTGGAATCTTTATTTTTTGAACGGAAGTGCTTCGGATCAATACCCATTTTCGATATCTTGTACTGAACAATACGTTTCGTCGTACCCAGCATTTTTGCTGCCTTGGTCTGATTGCCGCCCGTTTCCGTAAGCGCATCGACAATCAACGTCCTTTCCTGCGCTTCAACGACGGAAGAGAGCTTGCTTCTATCCTTGCGGTCCGGTTCTCTTTCTTTGATCTGCAATGACGGCGGCAGGTGCACACAGTCCACCAGATCGGTCTTGGTCATTAACACCGCCCGCTCCATGCAGTTTTCCAGTTCGCGGACATTCCCCGGCCATTTATGGGATAGAAACACTTCAATGGCCGCGGTCGAAATTCTTTTGACTTTTTTACCCATTTCCTTGTTGTATTTCAGAAGGAAATGATCGGCCAGAAGTATCACATCGCTGCCCCGCTCACGAAGTGGCGGCAAATAGATGGGAAATACATTCAGGCGATAGAACAGATCGGCACGGAAACGGTCGGATAAAATATCCTGTTCAAGATTCCGATTGGTGGCGGCGATGATCCGGACATTGACATTGATCACTCGTGAAGACCCGAGCGGTTGAAATCTCTTTTCCTGCAAAACCCGCAGTAACTTGACCTGTGCAGCCGCGGAGAGCTCACCGACTTCATCCAGGAATATCGTACCGCCATTGGCTTCTTCAAAGCGCCCGCGCCGCTGTGTGAGCGCGCCGGTAAAAGCGCCTTTTTCGTGACCGAATAATTCGCTTTCAATCAGCGTATCGGGAATAGCGGCACAGTTGACCTGGACCATCGGGCCGCCTTTGCGCGATGAGTTGTTATGAATGGCCCGGGCAACGAGTTCTTTACCAGTCCCCGTTTCACCGGTGATCAAAACCGTGGTATTGGAATCAGCAACCTGTGCCACCAGCCCGTAGACTTCCTGCATCGCCTTGGAATGACCGATAATGTCCATCGAGGGCGCGTGACCACTGCCAACAATTTTGCGCAGACGGCGGTTTTCTTCTTCGAGCGCCCGGATGTGTACGATCTTTGACATCAATTCGGCAACCGAAGATAGCATTGCCAGTTCCTGATCCAGGTTTTCCACCTCCCTCGCAACCTTGTCCGCGGATAAAACTCCGATCACTTCTCCGTCGTACATGATCGGAACACACAGAAAGGAAAGCTCTGCGCGATTCAGATGGCGGCGCGCACCGGTACGATCCAGAAAATGCGTTTCCTGCCCAAGATTGGCCACAGCCATCGGGCGGCCGGTCGCTGCCACTTTTCCGGTAATGCCTTCGCCGGGTTTGTAGGTAACCTCCATCCCGTCTATATTGAAGTCATGGGCAATATCCAGCCAGGCCTCCTTCCTTTCACGATCCAAGAGTGAAATCATTCCCCGCTGCATCCCGAGCCGTATACTCATTTCCTTCAGGATATTCTCCAACCGGTCATGCAGGTCGTCCGGCTGTGCCAGAATTTTAGCAATGGCGTGCAAAGCTGCTAATTCTTCATAACTGTGAATGCTCACTTTTTAGTTTCCTTAGTATAAAAATTGGATAATTTTTTCATAAACCTGATGGATCAAAATATATCTATATTATGTGACAATATTGTACCAAGTTCAACCGGTATTTTGTCACTTTTGGATATAATGCAAAGAAGAAACCATATTTTGGATGAAATAAAAAAAGACGGCTAAAGATGAAAATCTGTTCTGATCCGTCATGAAGGAAATGGCTGAGGGGCAAGGACTCGAACCTCGATTCACAGGGCCAGAACCTGTTGTCCTGCCTTTAGACGACCCCTCAGTGCAGAAATTGAAAACCCGGATAAATTTTTTATGAAAATGCTATTTCCCCCTTCCGGTTGATGTCCGGAATGAAAGCAAAGTTAATGCCGAACATGCTGATAATCTATTAGTTATTGTAATTATTAATGTATTTAAAAAAATATAGAATGTACGATAAGACAATATTGTTCTATTATTTCTACATTCATGACAAACAGCGGCCAGAATACAGCCGGATTTCTGCCTGAACACCATTAGACATTTAATACAATTTTGTTTTACTATTTTTCAAACTGCACAAATATGCGGTGGCCAGCCCAATGACAAAACACAGAACTACC
>CAZXIP010000097.1:0-7269 GCA_964640755.1 uncultured Smithella sp.
AGGGATTATGGTCGCAGGGGACCGGGATTTCCACCACCGCCGCCAATAGGCCATCTGCCGCCTCCGCCGCCTGGATTTGGCATATTTTTCCCGCCACTGCCTTAAACGATTTTATTGCAGTTGACACCCGCATCCACGGTTCGTTTCGTCGCGTGGGATAGTGCCTGAGAAATAAAAAGGGGTTACGAATGCCATCGCAACCCCTTTTTATTTCAGTAAGTCTTTCCGTCAAGAATCTTCATCCTGAAGAAAACAGTCTCCGCTCAGAACCTGATCTTGATGATTACAAATTGCCGGATGATGGGTGTTGATTAGCGAGTTCATATTTTTAAAATAATAATTTAGTGCTACATTGCCGGTAAAACAGACAATGAACAGCAAAACGCACTGTAAAAGGAGACATTTCCATGTCGGTTTCAAAGGACATTAAATACTTTTTTATAAACTCGGTACTGTCGTCCGTGATCTATTTTCTGCTGAATCTCTATACGAAAACCATACACGTTCATCTTGAAAATGCTGAGATGGTCATCAAGCATGCGGAAAACGGGGGGCGGGTCATTATTGGCGTCTGGCATCAGCGCTTTTTTGGAGGCTTTTTTGTTCCCCCGATGTTTAATTTGACCCCCTGCGTCATGATAAGCCAGAGTCGGGACGGCGACTTTATTTCCAAGATCGTCCAGAAAATCGGATGGCAACCTATTCGGGGATCAAGCTCCAGGGGCGGCAGGCAGGCTCTTCGAGCGATGGTGGAAGGACTCAGGAAGGACCCCATCGGAGTCCATATTGTTGACGGCCCTAACGGACCACCCCGCGTCATTAAACCAGGTCTAATCGCATTGGCCCGGGATGCCGACGCAGTGATCATTCTTGGCCTAGTTTCTTATGAAAAAGCATGGACAGCGAAAAGCTGGGATCGTTTCATGGTTCCCAAGCCATTCAGCAGAATGCTCGTCCGATTCGGCTCAACCTTTTTGGTTCCCGAAAAAATGAACGATGATGAGTTTGAATCACTCCGTAAAAAAGTGGAAGACGCACTAATCAAAGAACAGGAAGCAGCGCATCATTTCTGGGACAAATGACCGGAAAACAAACGATGCATATGATCATATTCAAGGTAGGATTCAATCAATCTCCTCGCAACAAGCTACGACGGAGGATCAATACTCATCCCGCGTGAGCGGGATTCAGATCATGATCCATTGAATCATGTCTTGCCACAGATTAATCTGATAACCTCCAGAAAACGGTCCATCTCCTCATCTGTCCCGATGGTCACCCGAAGGAAATTGTCAATCCTGGGCTTATCAAAGTATCGTACAAGAATTCCTTCTTCTCTCAAGCGCTGAAACAGGATGCGTCCGGGATACTGTGGGCTGCTGATAAAAACAAAATTCGCCTTTGAAGGGATGACGCGGAAGCCAAAATCGTTGAGCCTTGCCGATACACGTTCCCGGGTCCGGATAATTTTCGATCTTGTTTCCTGAAAATAAGCGTCATCCTTAATTGCCTCAAGCGCTCCGGCCTGGGCAAGTCGATCAACCGTGTAGGAATTGATCGAATCTTTTACCCTGATAATGCCTTCGATCAGTTCTTCGCTCCCCAATGCGTACCCCACCCGCAATCCTGCCAGTGAATGCGATTTGGACAACGTCCGGATGACCAGCAAATTTGAATGATCGTCAATCAGACCGGCAGCGGACTGGCCTCCGAAATCAATGTAAGCCTCGTCAATAATGACTACGCGATCTTCATTCTTTTTCAGGATCTTCTCGATGTCTATTAGCGATAATAACTTCCCCGTAGGTGCATTCGGATTGGCGACGATGATCCCTCCATTTTCCTGAAAGTAATCTTCAACAGAAACATCAAATTCATCATCGACCCCGATCAACCGGTAAGGAATATTAAAAAACTCCGCATAAACCGGATAGAAACTATATGTTACCTCCGCAAAAAGCACCGGGGCGCCCTCCGGCTCAAAAAAGGCGGCAAATGAAAACGCCAGCAATTCGTCGGAGCCGTTGCCGATAAACACATTTTCCCTCTTGAGGCGAACGTATTGGGCAATCGCATCTCTCAACTCATCGCCCGAGGGATCAGGATAAAGCCTCAGTGTGTCACTCGCGGCAAGCCTGATGGCATTGATGGCTTTGGCAGAGGGCGGATAAGGGTTTTCATTGGTGTTCAGCTTAATATACTTGCGGTCCTTCGGCTGTTCTCCGGGAATATAAGGCTTGATGTTCTTAGCCGTCTTGCTCCAGTATCTGCTCATGTCCATTCATCCGTATTCTTTGATTATTGAAAACTAGTGAATCTTAAATATAAGAAATATTGAGAAATTTCCATGTATATTTTGCATCCGTCCGGTAACATTTGCCATAATAAATTAAGAGATGAACTCTGACTGAATATTATGGTATACATATGTGGGAAAGGTCAGCCAGCAAGTGCTTTTTTTATTGCTGGTGAAAAATAAATTCAGGAGGAACGGGATGAAACCAGTATATCCCCACAAAGATCGACGCCGTCATGATCAGGTCGTATTCATCGAACGACGTAAAGGGAAGATTTGGATGTACGGTGAAATACTGCTCTTTGCCGGGCTGATCATGTACATCTTTTGGCGCCTGGTATAAGAAAAATTGATATTTGATTTTTTTATAAATCATCCCGCGTGATCTTCAACGCTTATCACGCTGCAAAAGTGTGAACGTGCAAGTCGGTGAACACTTGTCCCTTAATTCATCATTTGATGTTTGTTACGCATATAAACCCATTCAAAAAACAATCAAGGGGTCATAATGAACCAGCGCTTTTAGTTGTATGACTGGCTAATCATCCCAATAATAATATAATTAAAACTAACAATATCAATACCATACAAAATGGATTCTATTGAAAAACCATCAATGGCACACTGATTGCTATCTTGTCTGACATGTTTGTACCTGAAACGGATAATCGTATTGGAAAAGCGGGACGCAACTTCAACGGACATGAACAAGGTGAAAAATGAAAAAGATAAATTTGGCAGCAGCGGAACGGGAGAATATAGAAGATGTTTTTAGCGCTTCTGACGAGAATTACAGTGGACTTGTTAAGAGTATCGAGGACGGTATATTCATTATCCGGAATGGATATATCCTTTACGCCAATGAAGGATTCGCAAAAGTAATAGACTACAGCGCGCAAGAATTAATCGGTAGTAACATAAAAGAGTTTATCGCGCCGGAATACGTGCCGATGTTGACACAACACCATGCCCGTCTAATGAAAGGCATTCATCCCTCAAGTGACTATAACTTCTGCTTAATCAAAAAAGACGGTGCAACAAGAGTGGATGCCGTCATTAATTTGACGGTTATCAACTATGGAGGCGGGCTCGCTGTAATGGGAGTCAGTAAAGATATCGCCGAACGCAGGAAAGCGGAAGAGACACTCAGCGAGCTTTTAACAAACCTGAGAAAGTCCATTAAGACAACCATCCAGGTCCTGGGCATGGCATCAGAAGTTAGAGATCCCTACACGGCCGTGCATCAGAAGAGAGTCTCCAATCTGGCCCTCGCCATCGCCAAAGAAAAGGGGATTCCCAACGATAAAATTGAAGGAATCCGCTTGGCAAGTTCCATCCACGACATAGGGAAAATCTCCGTTCCATCGGATGTATTGTCAAAACCCACCCAATTGAACAACATAGAAATTTCCATGATTAAAGAACACTCTCATGATGGATATGAGATGCTGAAACACGTGTATTCCCCATGGCCCCTGGCGGAAATTGTCCACCAGCATCACGAACGGATGAACGGCGCCGGTTATCCGAGAAATCTGAAAGGGAATGAAATTCTTATGGAGGCCCGCATTCTTGCCGTGGCAGATGTTGTGGAGGCTATGGCTACCCACCGTCCTTATCGTGCGTCGCTGGGTCTGGATGCGGCCCTTCAGGAGATAGAGAAAAACAAGGGGATTCTTTATGATAATGGTGTCGCCAATACCTGCCTGAAATTATTCCGGGAGAAAGGCTATCAGCTTACCTACCAATACGAGCTGTTTAGACTGCACTAAACAGGTATCATGTAAGTGACGGGCCAAACCATTATCGTTCAATTTCCCGCACAGTATTTAACTTTTTATAACCGTTGGAAGCCCAGATGTATAAATCCTGCACTGTCACATTGCTGGAACAGACAAATTGCCGCGCGCCTTCTTCCATTCGTCCCTGACTCTGTTTGTTTTTGTAGATTTTAAATGAACCGTTTTTGAACAGCATTAAATAATATTCCAAATTTAAATCTCCTTTCAAATTTTATTTTCTCGATACACTTGTTTAATTTTATGCCAGTGTATCGATTCATGTCAATTCAGAAATATTCCGCTTAAAATGTATCCCGCTGCAATCAGTGCCTGCGTCACAAGAACGAGCAAAACATTTTGCCCCATAGCCTTGAGAAAGGTTTCCCTGTCGTCATAACGGAAGGATCCCTTGATGACTTGGAAACCCAAAGGCAATGTCAGAAGCGACACAAGTGTGAACACCGGCATGTGATCATAAATAACCGCCCACACCACCCAGAGATAAACCAGCACGGTAACCAGAGAGAAAAAATAAGCCGCTTTTTTCTTTCCGGCAATAATCGGCAGCGTCCGCCTTCCCACCGTTACATCTGCTTGGGCATCAGGAAACTCATTGAGTAAAAGCAGGTTATGCACAAGGAAAAAAGAAGGCATGGAAGCGATGAAGGAACTTGCGGTATATGCACCGGCATGAACGAAATAAGCACCCATCACCGGCAGAATCCCCAGCCCCAGGCCGGCCGACCACTCGGGATAACCCATTTTCAGAATGACAGGGGTATAAAAAATAATCAGAATAGCGGCCAGCACCAAAAGCGGTAAAAGCATCCAGCCCGATCTCAGCACAAAAAACACGGCCATCGGAATCAAAATAAGCAAGCAGACAATCCCCAGCCACAAAACCTCTGAAACCGTCAGTAAACCTTCCGGTGTGGCGCCGCTCCCTCCGCTGAAGGGAGTCCGTCGGGTTTTATAATCCAACCCGCTGCGGGCGTCGAAATAATCGTTAAAGATATTGACCGCCGCGTGGGCGACCAGAAGGCCGAAGGTGGCCAGCACCGCATACCCGAGGTTAAACGGCGAACCGAAAATTCTTGATTCATACCAGGCTACGGCGGCTCCCAGAATACCCAGAATCAGAGCTAAAATCAGAAAAGGAATGCGAATAACTGTTACAATGCCTTTGAAGCTCATTTCATTTTCTGTATCCCTTTCTACGGATTGTTGACTGCGCTCTTTAACAGTTTATTCATCGCTCTGGCAAGGAAATTATGTGTGGATCATCAGGGACTCGGATACAGAACTGACGTTTATCGGAAGCACTAAATAAAACAACTTTATCCAAAAATAACAGATAAATTAATAATGAGAAGATATGGATGTATCCGGTTGATTAAAAATCAGCCGGTTTGCAAACCAGTTCTTCTGCCGGATAGGGCTTTAAAATATCCAGGAGGCGGGAGGGATCTTTGATTTCCGGATTCAGCCAGAGTTCCTGTACCACCATCGGCACGATCACCGGCATGCGGTCATGGATAGGTTCGACAACCCTGTTGGCCTGGGTTGTGATGATGGTGCAGGTTTTCACGTTTTTTTTATCCGCAGAAATCCACTGCTCATAAAGACCGGCAAATACAAAGGGAGCACCTGATTTCAGAGAAAAAGAATAAGGATTTTTCTTTTTGCCCTCGCTCTTCCATTCGTAAAAGGCATCGGCAGGAATAAGGCATCTTCTTTGGAGAAAGGCGTTTTTGAAGCTGGGTTTCTGCGCAACGGTTTCGGCCCTGGCATTGATCAGTTTTGCGCCGATAGACGGGTCTTTGGCCCAGAAAGGAATCAACCCCCACAGGTAAGACGCCATCATGTTTTGATTGTCCCGCCGGATCAAAGCGGGAATATGCTGGCCGGGACTGACATTGCGGCTGGGAGAAAAATGCACGGATACATCGTGAACTCCAAATTTTTCGGCAATGGCCGATAAATCGGTGATTAAAACAAATCTTCCGCACATGGAGCATCCTCCGTAGTTATCCTATCCCCCGGCTAACCGGACAGCGGCCGGCCGGGGGATACAAAAGAGAGACGCTGACTTCGATTTTTTTACAGCTTGATGTTGCCTGATTTCAACGTTTTGGTTGGCTTAAATATATCCAGAGGGAATTTCTTATGCAGTTCATTCAGTTTATAGACCAGTTCAGGGTAACCAATCCCCTGGGCCAGCGCGAAGGGCCCGAATGGTGAACCGCCGCCGTTGGCCATGGCCAGATCAATCTCTTTAGGATCATCCACAACGCCTTCCTCCAGCAGCTTGGTCGCTTCGTTGACCTGGAGGGCGATCAGCTGATTAATATCAAATTCCTTTGTGGCTTTTGCCAGATCAATGGAAGGCCTTCCCTTGGACCAGTCATAAAAACCCTTCCCTGTTTTTTTGCCCAGATTGCCGGACTTCAGATACGACAGGATCGCTTTCGAAGGTTTATAATCCTTGGAAAGCACCGAAGCAAAATACTCCATGCCATGCACAGCCACGTCAATCCCGACATAGTCCACCAGCTCGAATGGCGCCATCGCCATCAGGGGCTTGAACGCAGCGTCAAATTCCTCCGGCGAGGGATGCCCCGCTTCCAGAATTTTAGAAAGTAAAAGCAATGTCGGTTCATTCACCCGGTTGAAGATAAATCCGGGGGAGTCCTTCTTTACGATGACGGGAACTTTTTTGATTTTTTTAGCGATGTCATAACCGATCTGAATGGATTCGTCAGATGTATCCTTCCCCTTAATGACTTCCACCAGCTTCATCAGAATGGCGGGGTTGAAAAAGTGATACCCGATCACCTTGTCCGGCCGATTCGTGGCGGCGGCGATATCCGTAATGCTCATATTGGAAGTGTTCGACGCCAGGATGGCGTGTTTGGGGGCGAACTTGTCCAGATCCGCAAATACACTCTTTTTAAGATCCAGCTTTTCGGGAACAGCCTCAATAATGAAATCCGCGTCTTTGACGGCTTCCTGCAGATCAACCATCGGGGTAAGCCGCACTAGCGCCTGCGCATAAACATCCGGTGTTATTTTGCCTTTTTCCTTCAATTTTTCCAGGCTCGTAATGATTCCCGCAACGCCTTTGTCAACATATTTCTGTTCAATGTCACGCAGGACAACATGGTAACCTCCCAGCAGAAAGGAAGCCGCAAT
>CAZXIP010000098.1:0-7241 GCA_964640755.1 uncultured Smithella sp.
AACTTGGTATTGGTGCGCCCGGAAAAAGAAAGGGTCAGATGAAACGGTGTCATTTTTCAGGCGAGTGGATTACATCTTGCGGCTGTCGTAAGCCCAGTGCAGAAGGGCCTGGCGCTGTCTGCGCCGGCAGTGCAGGTCGCCTGCCGGACAGTGTTTGCGTAGTTGGGCGATGTGTCTCTGCATGGCTTTCCAGCGCTTGATCTGTCTTTCATCGTCCGGGCAGCGTCGGCCCATATAATAGCGGCAATACCATTGAAACCAGCCGCGGGGGTCGTCGGGATGAATCCAGCCCTTGGCAATCCAGTAGGAAAGGGGTTTTGACGCGTTGACGCCAAAGCAGTTCAGCTTCGGATCATGACGGTCGGGAGAGAGCTTGGCTTTCGAAAACCAGGATTGGGGGAATTCATGGCGGCAGTCGGTCATGTATTTCCCGCCGAAGACACCCATTTCCAGCATTTGTTTCGGTGTCAGTTCCGGCCGGAATTCGGGATCGAAATCTTTGCCGACGGGTTTGGTCAGAAAGTAACGGTAACCTCTCTGCATCCGGTCATTGACAATGATTTCTTTGTGCTTCATGACCACCACCTGTATCGAAAAAAGGTTTCTGATGATGATTGCCTGGTTCAGCTACGTCCAATCCTTCACTGCGGGTGTGCATCCGGACGAGCAAGGTTTTCAAAGGTGGTGAACTTATCCAGAAAGGCGAGTTTCACGGATCCGGTGGGGCCGTTACGCTGTTTGCCGATGATGATTTCGGCAGTGCCTTTGTCAGGGTTATCATCGGATTTGTTGTATACTTCATCCCGGTAGATAAAGGCGATTACGTCCGCGTCCTGTTCGATGGCGCCTGATTCGCGCAAATCCGCCATTTGCGGACGGCGGTTGGGACGGTCTTCCACTTTCCGGTTGAGCTGGGACAAAGCGATCACAGGCACTTTGAGTTCTTTGGCCAGCGATTTGAGCGAACGGCTGATTTCCGATATTTCCTGTTCGCGGGAATTTGAATAACCGCCGGTACTCATCAATTGAATATAGTCGACGACAATCAACCCGAGGCCCGATTCCGCTTTCAGACGGCGGGACTTTGCTTTCATCTCCAGAACGGTAATAGCGGGCGTATCGTCGATAAAAAGAGGCGCTTCTGAAAGCCGGCCTGCTGCAGTTGTCAGCTTAGGCCAATCGGTTTCCCCTAAATAGCCTTTACGAATCCTCCCTGAATCGACTTTTGCTTCGGAGGAGAGCATTCTGAATGCCAGCTGCTCCTTGGACATTTCTAGTGAAAAAATCGCTACGGGTATCTGGGTTTCCAGCGCGGCAAACTGAGCGATATTGAGCGCGAATGCGGTTTTGCCCATGCTGGGGCGCCCGGCGATGATAATCAGGTCGGAATTCTGCAAACCGGACGTCATGTCATCGATTTTGTCAAACCCGGTAGCCACGCCAGTGATCACTGCCTTGCGGGCAAAGAGGTCTTCGATGGCCTTGAAACTTTCCCTGACGATATTTTTAATAGGGTAGAAAGAAGTCCGGACTTTATTTTGGGATATTTCAAAAATTCTGTGCTCCGCTTTATCCAGCACCTGATCAACATCGGAGCCGGTTTCATAGCAGCTGTTGATGATTTCGGTGGCCGAACCGATCAGCCCGCGCAGAATCGCTTTTTCTTTGACAATCTTCGCGTAGTTGGACACGTTGGCTGCGGAGGGGACATTGTCCACCAGTGAAGCAAGGTAAGCGGTTCCCCCCACCGAATCCAGAATCTTCCTGTCTTTGAGGGCGTTGCTTAACGTAATCAGGTCAACAGGCTCGTTTTTGTCGGCTAGCTCGGAGATGACGGAAAAAATTTTCCGGTGCGCTTCATTGTAAAAATCATTCGGGTTGAGAATTTCCTGCGCAGCGTTAACGGCATGATTTTCCAGCAGGACGCTGCCCAGAATGGATTGCTCGGCTTCGATATTCTGAGGGGGAAGCTTATATAATGCAGGATCGATATCTTTCATGATTCTTCGCCGACAACATTCACTTTCAGCTCCGTTTCGATACCCGGCGCCAGCTTGATTTTTACTTTAAATTCGCCCAGGGATTTGATCTGTTCATCATGCACAATCATTTTACGGTCGATGTCGAATCCTTTTTCTTTGAGAGCTGCTTCGATATCTTTGGATGTGACTGAACCGAATATCTTGTGCTGATCACCCACTTTTCGGGGTAACGTCAGCGTAACCTGTGCCAGACGGGCAGCCAGTTCCTGTGCGCCGGCTTTTTCTTTTTGCGCTTTTTGCAGAATATTCTTTTTTTCAAATTCAAAGGCTTTGATATTCTTATCGTCTGCCTCGACAGCCAGGCCTTTCGGAATCAATAAATTGCGGGCATAACCGTCATTGACCTTTATCAGATCGCCGGCCTTACCCAGAGAAGGCACGTTTTGTTTTAAAATAACCTTCATGGAAAACCTCCTGCTATCATTGAATTATTTATAAAATCAAGTTGTTGCATGATCTTTACGAAAATATTTCCGAAAATCAATCCAGATGTCGAATAATCCCATTAACGCTATTGCTATCATAAGAATTTGCTGAATCGCAATTAAAAAATAGCTGAGCCAGCGGAAAAAGACGGGGATGTTTTTGTGCTGAAAAAAGAAGCTAACAATAGCGAGACCTTGCAGCAGATAGATTGAAGATGCAACAAGAAGAACATTGAATCCTAAAAACCGGATATTTGTTTGTGCAAGTAAACTCAGACCGCCGCCTGCAATAAAAAACCACACCAGCCAGCCCGGTGCCCGCCATTCGCAAAGGGCGGAAAGTTGGGGCAGGACAACACCGGTTTTATACAGTATTCTGTTCCCCATAAGGGTGTTCATCCAGAAGGTGAACAATGCCGCAATGATGCAAAGAGCGGGGAAAATTCCGGTAAAAAGCTGAATGATGGCTGGTTTGCTGTCTTGGATAGCCTTAAGTTCTTCGGGTTTTAAGGGCAATTGGCTGTAAAATTTTATATTTAACTCAACAGCCTGTGTGAAATATTTTTCAACCAGCTGCCAGGGGCTTATGGAAAGCTGTGATGCGCTGTAGAAAACATAAACGGCGATTGTTCCCAGGATAATCAAAGAGGGCATGATCGTGATGATTTCAATTGAATAATTCTTTTGTGCTGTCCGGGCCATTACCATGCCGGCAAGTCCCATCGCAGCCACGGCCAACACGGGTATGACGGCATGAATGGACGTAAGGAGGATTGCCATGGCGCAAAGCACAACCAGAAAGGCGAGCAGTGTTTTTGTCGGATCGTTCAGAAGGTACAGAACAAATAAAACCAATGGCAGCGTCATCAGGAACAGTAAACCAATGAAGGGAATCAGGGAGGCTGCTGAAAAAAATGTGATAATCAGCAACAGCTTGAGAAACGGGCTGTTGGAAGACAATAAATTTGTTTTTGCCAAAGGCATAACCTGCGCTGAAATGTGTTTATGATATTGAAAAGCGTTTGCGTCTGCGGATACGTCAACGCCGGCCGGTTACAATCCATATGAGTAAACCGGCCGGCGTTTCGGTAAATCTATCTACCTGCCTTCCGCAGTTACAAAAGGCATGATCGCAATGGTGCGGGCGCGCTTGATGGCCACCGTCAGTTCTCTCTGGTGACCGGCGCAGTTCCCGGTGATTCTTCTGGGCATAATCTTGCCGCGCTCTGTGACAAAATTACTGAGGATGACCGGGTTTTTATAATCAATTTTAACATTGGAGTCCGTGCAGAAACGGCAGAATTTCTTTCTGTGAAAAAATTTCTTGTGTGCCGGACGTGATGGTCTTTCGCCGTTGGATACAGCCATGGTTATTCCCCTTTCGTTGTATTTTCTTCCCGCGTGATTGTTTTTCGCGGAGCCGGCCTGACGGTTCTCGCTTCGCCGGCGGGCTTTTCATCTTTGTTTGCTGAATTGTCGGTTTCGATTCGGATCTGTGTGCGCTTCACTTCCGCTGCGGCAACTTCCGCTTCCATTCCTTCACGGGTGACAGCACCTTCCTTGGCGACGGTCATAAATTTTAAAACCCGGTCATCGATTTTAAAATTTCTTTCCATCTCGTCAACAATGGAACCTTCACCGGCGTAGTCGATGAAAAAATAAAATCCGTCTTTCTGCTTTTTGATTTCGTAGGCCAGCCGCCGTTTGCCCCATTTTTCAGCTTTGGCGATGACCCCCTGACGTTCGGTGATGATGTTGGAAGACCGCTCCATGATGGCGTTGATTTCTTCTTCCGTCAAATCCGTTTTGACAATAGCGATAACTTCGTATCTTTTCAAAATTCCTCCTTTCGGCTCTAAAGCCCCTGATCAATTTCAGGAGCAAGGGGAGTCCCTATTAAATTGTGAACGCGTTTTCTATACCATACAAAATAAAAAATCAAGGATTAAGTTGACCGCCCGGATGCAATGCGTGTAATATAATCGTTAAAATCATGGCGTTAAACCATGAATACAGGATTAAAACAGCCGGGAGAGGAGTCAGACTGTTATGGCTACGAAATTGAAGATCAAACGCTGTCGGAAGGATGTTCTCGATGCCAGTCTCTGGCTTTCACAGAACGGCTATTTCGGTTCATCAAGGGGGTCGGGAGGCAATGTTTCAGTAAGGATTGATGACAAAACTATGGCTATCACGCCGTCGGGTGTCGTGTACCGGGACATGTCTAATGACGACATCTGTATCATTGGACTGGATCTTGCCACTCATCATGTGAAAAGCAACCGCAGGCCGTCGATGGAATCAGGGATGCATAGTATTATTTACCGGAAAAGGCCTGATATCAATGCCATCGTTCATACTCACCAGATTTACGGGAGTGTCTTTGCCCTTATTAATACACCGATCCCATCTCTTTTCGATGAAGTTTCCCTTTCGCTGGGGCCCGTGATTGAGATCGTGCCATATGCCTTTTCGGGCAGCAACATGCTGGCCCGAAACGTCGGCAAAACAGTCGCCGGTGGCGCCAATGCCTGTATTATTCAAAATCATGGCATTGTGGTGTTGGGCAGTACCCTGGACGAAGCCATTCTTCACGCAGAGCTGCTGGAAAAAGTTGCGCATATCTATTGCCTGGCTTTATCGACAGGCAAACCGGTGACGATATTGCCGGAATCCAGCATCCGAACAATCGCCCGGATGCGCAAAGCGCAGTTCGTCAAGAAGTAAATCATGAACCCCTGGCAGTGCAACGCGGAATGTGAAAAGGACAAGATTATGATATGATTTGTATTATTGTGATGCGATATTCGCGTCATTCGGCAACGCATGGAGGCATTAACCGAAAACACTATCTGCAGACTCATGGGGTGGGTGGAAGAGCTTTCTCCTCTGATTTGGCCGCATCTTCAGGAGGGCGAACCGGTTCTTCCGGTTTTGCCGGGCTGAAATAATCCCGCAGCCCTTCGTAAATATAGAGAACGGCGGTTACGTAAATATCGCTGTGGTTGTATGCAAAAACGGCTTTGTATCTGGCGTCCCGATCATAAATATTATTTCCTGACAGATTATGCCTGTAGAGGTAGTTCTCCACGCTGAAAATGGTATCTTCCAGGGAGAACGGGTCTGTGTCTTCATGAACGCCGTTTGAATCGATGAAGAAAGCCAGCAGCGATGACGGGATAAACTGTCCCCATCCGATTGCGCCCGCGTAAGAACTTGTAAAATACTGTGGTGGATGGCCCGTCTTTTTTGAAAATTTATAAAGAGCCGTGATTTCCCGAACGGCAAATTTCTTCCGTTTTGTGAAAACATATTGAGACACCAGCGAATTGAATGCGTAAAAATTTCCTCTTTGATGACGGTCGGCAAAATTCGTTTCGATGCCCACAATGGCTGCGATCAATTCCTTGTGGATGCCGTGTTTTGCTTCGGCCCTCTCGAAGATATGTTTATTGGCTTCGATGAACGTCTTGCCTTTTTCAATTTTAGCATCCACGCCAAGCCTCGCGAAGTACCATTCCCTGTCTCGTTGCTTGTCATAGTCCACCTGTTTTTCAGCAGCCTTCTGAAAGTATCGGGCAATGCTGGAGTGAACCTGGAAGGATTCATGCCCAATCTGTTCGTCAAACCATTCTTCGGGGACTCCATTCGTGGCCAGACGCTGTTTCAGCTCAGTCATTTTTTGAGCCATAACGGCTTCCGAAGACTCATCGGATTCGGGGAGGGTTGAGAGACCTTCCGTTGTTTTTCCCTCCGTTGAAAGGGTTTCTGAACTGGAATCTGTTCTGGTT
This sequence comes from uncultured Smithella sp., assembly GCA_964640755.1. Taxonomy (GTDB): domain Bacteria; phylum Desulfobacterota; class Syntrophia; order Syntrophales; family Smithellaceae; genus UBA8904. The sequence goes on from CAZXIP010000098.1 coordinate 6,259, forward strand.
TCCGGGCTTTTTTTGACATGCCCGTCGTGTCCCGCACACGCAAGAAACATGACGGTCATTGAAACTACGATCAACAGATAGCTGGCTTTTATGAGAGAACACATATTCATTATAATTCCTGAGGATGTAAGGCATCTTCAATTTGATTATTTTGGTGGGCGATGAGAGACTCGAACTCTCGGCACCTGGCTTCGGAGGCCAGTGCTCTATCCAACTGAGCTAATCGCCCTCGCAGGGTTTCTACTATATCACGCCGTAATCTTCAATGAATAAAATCATCAGGTGGATTTGTCGCTGAGCTTTTGGGAGGTGTGATCTTTTCCCTGATAGTAATTGATCCAGGAGGAGGTTTGATAAAGATCCCAGTTGCAGGGGGGGACAATTTCCCGGGACAGTTCTCTTTCCTCTCCATGTTTTTTCAGCCGGGCATACGCGCGGACGTAAATGCAATGCCTCTTTTCCGGATAAACTTCACACCATCCTTTGTAACTTCCGCCGCAGGCGCCGTTGCGTTGGTTTTTCGGACATTGCGACATCGGACAGAGATAGGCCAAGTCGATGAGCGCGCAGTCACCGCAGTCCCTGCAGTCAAAAAGCGTAACCTTGGTCAGGTGCTCCATCTTGTGAAAAGGCCCCTCCATTTTCGTTCCCTGCACTTTGCCGCACAGCCTTTTCATGAAGCCGTAAAGATTTCTCCCGGGCTCGTACATTAGCTGATGAAAGAAACGTGAAAATCCATAAGACCATCCGATTTTAACATCAGACAGCTGATCGACGAGTTTAACAGGGACTTCGCGGTTGAGGCCCCCTTCAGGATCCTTTTCGTAATAATAAAAACCGCCGTCGATGGGGTAATCAAAATACCGCACCAGGTCTTTCCACTGCGATGTGAGAGATTCTCCCATATCAATGATTGCATCGACCTGTTCGTATTTGATGTTGTGTCCTCCGATGTGCACACCGCTGAAGCCCATGCCTTTGAG
>CAZXIP010000099.1:0-7237 GCA_964640755.1 uncultured Smithella sp.
GACGCCTGTTCAGGCGAAGTTCTTCCTCGCAATAGAATTTTCTTTGTTCCAGTGTCGTGAAATCGAGAAAACCGAAATTGACGGGTTTTTTTACTTTATAAACATAATGACCGGCAATGAAGACGTAAGAAATGTGCGTTTGGAACAACTCAACCGTTTGGGGGTTATGCGGGTAAAAATCAGTCCGGGTCATGCTTTCAACGATGCTGGAATGACTCATGCGTTTCTCCGTGAGCGATGAACAGCAATCAGGAAGCTGCCCGTCGATATGTGACAGAACCTTTAAAGAATCATCCGGAAATTATCAAGGCCAAATATTGATTTGGCCTTTTAGCTCCCTTCCGGGATCGCTTTCTAAGGATATAAAAATCATTTGTCCTGGGTCCGGGGTCTGTCCGATAAAAATACTGCAGCCGGCAGAAATCCGTTGCTGCAACAATCGCAGATTCATTTGAAAAAGACTGGCTATTTGGCTTCCTTGAAGAAATCTTCGACTTTTTTAAAATTTTCATCAACGGCGCTTTTCAGATCTTCACACCCTTTTTTGTATGCTTCCATCCAGTCTGCAATCGCCTTCTTGCCTTCATCCGGAAATATCGGTGATTTTTCCCAAAATTTATTAACCATTCTTTCGGTTTGCTCCTGCAGGGCCTGCATGGCGCGGAAATTGTTGTCAAAAGCAGTTTTGTTGAAAGCAACCATCTGCTTGGCGATTTGTTTCGGGTCCATTGCCACCTCCGTAATGAAAAGGTTATGCTCGCTTATTTTTTGCTGTTTTTTTTGTCTGCTGCTTTTCTGCTTCAGTGAAGTAGCCGGCTGCTTTTTTATAACTTTCATCAGCGGCTGCTTTGAAGTCATCGCGGCTTTTCTTATAGCTTGTAATCCATTCATTAATTGTCTTTTTCCCTTCTTCCGGGAACCACGCCGCTTTGTCCAGAATGTTTAACATGAGCTTTTCGGCCTGATCCTGCAGTGCCGACATTGCGCTGAAGCTGTTGTCAAAGACATTTTTGTTGAATTCTATCATTTGTCTGGCCATCTGTTTTTGTTCCATGACGATATCCCTCCATGTATGTTATTGATTTATTGTTGAATGGTTTGAGACCTTTGTCTTGCGGACAGTTTAATGATTTTATTTCATTTGTAAAGGTTTTTCTATCAGAACGGCCCCTTGTCGGTCTTTGTTAACCACTGGCTCAGTTTCGTTTTTTCATTTTCCGTCCATTTTGCGGAGAAGCGGACGGTCAGGAAGGACTCATAAATTTTATCAATGGTTTTAACCGCGTTTTCAATCAGATAAATCCTCTCCAGCAGGGCTGCTGAAGGGTCTTCCGGCGTTTGGGTCCAATCTGTAACCGGCATTTTCATGGATTGGAAATAAAACGTATCGGCTTTAAAATGGAACTCCCATTCATTCTGATCGCAGTGAAGCTTCATGCAAGCTTCCTTCACCTTCTTGCCCTGCCTGATGGCTTCCTTGCCTTCGATAAGTTCGGCGTGCAGGCCCGAACAGACAACACCCTGAGCGTATTCGCCTTCACCCGCCTCCAGGACGATTCGTTTGAGCAGATGCAATTCTACTTCTTCATTTTTAGACAAGGCGATGCGGCCGTTTCTTTCTTCGGATTTGAACCACAGCCAGGTGAGAAACTCGCGTCCGATTGATGAGATATCATCCGCGGCAGCATTAGCCTGCGTTTTATTTTTAAGGGCCACCGGATGTTGCTGCGGCAGAATCCTTACAAGATTCAGGGAAAAGGTTTTCTTAAACAACTCCACAAAGTCATCAGCGACTTTGTCCGACAGAGATGAAAAATATACTTTGTTTTGCCCCACTGCCCATAAAACATCATAGAAAGAGGGGACAGGATCGATTTTGGACATGAGCTCCAGCTTGACCCGGTCTTTGATGCCTTCATTCATGGCTTTGCCGATTCGTGTTTGTCCATGCTCCGTCAGAAATCGTCTCTGCTCTTCCATGAGCCGAATCTTCATCAGTTTCGGGGAAATCTGCTTGCGGTCGATTCTGAGCGAAAAGATCAGATAGTCACCCAGCGCGTAGTTGGCTTCTTCAAAGTCGGCATCGAGGATGTCCGTGAGCGAAACCCAGCCCATTCTTTTTTCTTCCGTGGCATTGTGTGCTTCCCGATACGAGTTGCCCTTGATCCGGTTGCTGATAAAAGCAGTGAAGGCCTGTGGCAGCTGTCCTTCCACTGAAAACTGCATAAAAGAGAAATTGCCCTTGATTAACCCCATTTTTTTCACCTCACAGGCGCGCACCGTATCGCATCGGGCGCTTCTCTGTCAAGGAATTATGTTTCAAGAATGTCTTAATAAATCAAAGAGTTTCCGTTCATGTCCAAAAAATTATCCATAGACAGCATCTTCTTTTTATGTTACGAAACCACGTCTTTTTTGGGGAGTTTTTCAGGATGAAAATTAAAAAAGTCGGCATGGTTGCCAATATTGAAAAAGAAAATATCGCAGAATTTGCCGGTGCCTTGACAAAATGGCTGGAAGCCCGGGGCATGAAAGTTTTTCTGGAGGCAAACCTTGCAGCCGCGGTCGGCGGTACGGGAGGATTCAAACTCCAGGATCTGGCCGCCAGGGCGCATTTGATCGCCGTTCTAGGGGGCGATGGAACAATGCTGCGCACAGCCCGCTATATCGCACAGCATGCCGTCCCGATCGTCGGCATCAACATGGGGACGTTTGGATATCTCACGGAAGTCAATTTGAACGAAACGCATGCGGCGCTGGAACTCATTCTAAAAGGCGATTATCTGACGGAAAAAAGGATGATGCTGGACGTTAGAATCCGCAGGGGGAAAAGCGTTGTCGGTTCGGGCATTGTGTTAAATGACGTGGTGCTCAACCGGGGCAACCTGTCCCGCATCGTGGAACTGGAGACATCCATCAACGACCGGTACCTGACCACATACAAATCCGACGGACTCATTATTTCCACTCCCACGGGGTCCACGGCCTATTCGCTTTCGGCCGGCGGCCCGATTGTGTTTCCGGGCAAGGATTTGATCATTATCAATCCGATCTGTCCCCACACGCTGACCAACCGGCCCGTTATTGTCCCCGAAACATCAACTTTGCAGATTACATTGTGGTCAAAAGAGAGCGGTGCAACCGTGACGCTGGACGGGCAGGAATCCTACCGGATCAGCTCCGGCGATGTCATGACCATACGGAAATCAAAATATTACACAAGACTGGTTCTTTCACCACACCGGGGTTACGGGGAGATATTACGCTCCAAACTGGGCTGGGGCAGTTTACCAACAGGTACCGGGAAAAGAAAAAATGCTTCATGAACTGAGCATTACCAACTTTGCCATCATTGACGAACTTCACGTTTCATTCACGGAAGGTCTGAACATCATATCCGGTGAAACCGGAGCGGGCAAGTCCATTCTCATCGGAGCGGTCAGCCTTCTTTTGGGGGACCGGGCAACAGCCGAGATGATTCGGACGAAGATGGATACTGCAACGGTGGAAGCGCTCTTTAACATTCAAGATAATGAACCGCTTCAGGAAAAGCTGACCACGATGGGATTCACGGCAGGCGCAGACCTTGTGATCCGTCGCGTGATTTCGCGCACCGGTAAAAACAGGGTGCAAATCAACGGGCAGATGGCCACACTGGCAAATCTGGCCCGGATCAGCGAATCCCTGATTAACATTTGCGGCCAGCATGAACATCAGGTGATTTTATGTGCAGAAAATCACATCGACATCCTTGATGAATTCGGGGGCTGCCTCGCCCAGCGCAGGGCTTATGAAGATAGCTATTCACGGCATCAGCAGATTTGCGGCCGGATCGAGAAACTGGAAGACCTGCGCCGTTATCGGCAGGAAAAAACTGAGCTGATCGAGTTTCAGCTTACGGAAATCAAAAACCTCAATCCCCTTGCCGGCGAGGATGTGGCGCTGGCCGAAGAAAAAAAAGTACTGTCGAATGTTCAGAAGCTTGCGGACTGGTCCGACCGGGCATACTCACTGCTTTATGCGGACAGCGGCTGTATTAACGCCCAGCTCAAAGAAGTGCTCGCGCGGATTGATGACATTCAGAAAATTGATCCCGGTCTGAGGCTGTCACATTCCGATATGGAAAACAGTTATGCGGCTTTGCAGGAAGCGGCTCTTGTGTTGCGTGATTATCGTGGAAAACTGATTTTTGATCCCGAGCGCCTTGCAGCGATTGATGAACGCCTCGACGCGATCAACCGGCTCAAGCGCAAGCACGGCGGGACGCTGGACGCCATGCTGGTTCGAAAACGGGACATGGAAGAAGAATTGCAACAGGTTTCCGGCGCGGAAGAAGAGCTCTTGAGACTGAGGCAGGAAAAAGACGAGGCGGCCCGCGATTTGCGTGAAAAAGCCATGGAGCTCTCGAGATTCAGAACACAGGCTGCTGAACGGTTAAAAGACGCGGTTGACGCCGAAATCCATGATTTGAACATGCCGCACGCCGGATTCTTTGTTCATTTTTTGAGTCGCTGTTCAGAGACAGAAAATTCATATGGTCCGAAAGGCGGCGATGTATTAGAATTTTACCTTACGGCAAATGCGGGTGAAGAACCCAAGGCCTTGAACAAAATCGCTTCCGGCGGTGAGCTGTCCCGCATCGTACTGGCCCTGAAAAACGTTTTGTCGCAGACCGGGTCGGTTGCCACGGTTGTGTTTGATGAAGTGGACAGCGGCATTGGCGGCGCCACGGCGGAAATTGTAGGTCGGAAATTGCGGGAGATATCCGCCCATCATCAGGTCATTTGCATTACGCATCTGCCGCAGATTGCCAGCTTCGGCGGCCGCCATCTACGGGTATCCAAACGGGTGTCTGCCGGCCGGACGTCCGCGATGGTGGAAGAAATTGACGAACAACAGAAAATAGAAGAGATTGGCCGGATGCTGGGCGGCGTGGATGTAACCGAAACTGCGAAGGACCATGCCCGCGAAATGCTTGCCGCTGCAAAAGCGGGTCGTGTTTCACCTGTCAGGGGAAGGAGAAAACATGCTGAGAAAAGCGCGCATCAGTGACGTCAAGACCATTCACCGCATGATCAATCAGTCTGCGGCAAAAGGCGAAATGCTGTCTCGATCGCTGATGGATATGTATAATTCCGTGCGGGACTTCATCGTTTACTTTGATGAGGAAGAACAGAAGATCGTCGGGATCTGCGCGATGAATATTATATGGGAAAACCTTGCTGAAATCCGTTCTCTCTATGTTGATGAGGCCTTCCGGAAAAAAGGCATCGGCAGGAAAATGGTTGAATTCTGCATTTCCGAAGCCATTACCCTGGATCTGTTTCGCATATTTTCCCTGACCTATAAGAAGGAATTCTTTGCCAGGCTCGGGTTCAAGGAAGTGGACCGATCCACGCTGCCTGAAAAAATCTGGTCGGACTGTTTCCGCTGTCCCAAGTATCCTGATTACTGTGACGAAGTCGCGATGATTATCGAACTATGAAATATCTGAAAATTGTTTTCTTCCTGATGCTGACAACGGTTTTGGCCTTAACCGGATGCGCGCGCCGGGCCACTTATGAACCGAAAATTCCGCTGACCGATGACCCTTTGGCTGCAATTGAGACGTCGCAGCCGGGTTTCATTGACGATCTGGATAATGAGTCACTGCTCCTGGCCATTGACCGAAGCCTTCGCTATTACGATGGCCCCGGACGCAATCGGACCTTTAAATTGGCCGACCGATCCGTCAGCGCAAAGGAAATGAAAGAAACGCTGGCCGCTTTTCGTGAGATTGTACAATCCGATATGTCGACTCAGCTGAAGAAAAAACGGATTGAAGAAGCATTCATCATGATCAAGGCGTCGGGGGAAAACGGCGACGGTTCCATCCTTTTTACCGGCTATTATGAACCCCTGCTGGAGGGGTCCCTGAAACGGACAGACAAATACCGCTACCCCCTCTACCGGCCTCCGCCGGATCTTGTGATGGAAAAAGCATCAACCAACAAAATGAAAATCAGCCGGACCGTAAACGGCAGGAAGGTCGCCTATCACACGCGCCGCGAAATCGATGTGGACGGTGTGCTCCGGGGGAGAGGACTGGAGCTTGTCTGGGTTTCTGATCCGGTCGAACTGAACACGCTGCACACCCAGGGATCGGGAAAAATTAAACTGGAGGACGGGAAAATCCTGACAGTCAGTTACGCTCAGAACAATGGCCGGCCGTTCAGTTCTGTTGCACACAGCATGCTGATGCAGAACAGGATCGATAAGAGCGACACGTCCTACCGCAACTTCAAAGTCTGGCTGAAGGGCAAAAGCGAACAGGAACTTTATGAAATATTAGGCGTCAATGAACGTTATATCTTTTTCCGCTTTGTGGATCATGAACCGGTTGGCTCTATGGGTGAGCCGGTGACGCCGGCACGCTCGATTGCCACCGATCCGGATTATTATCCGCAGGGTGCTCTGGCGTTCATCCGTTTGAGAAAGCCGGTATTTGACGACAATTACAATGTTGTCAAGCGTATCGATTTTTCCCGCTTTGTCCTGAATCAGGATAAGGGGTCGGCTATTAAAGGTCCGGGCCGGGTTGACCTTTTTTGCGGATTTGGCCCTGAAGCACAGGCTACAGCGGGTTCCCTTAAGGAAAAAGGCGAATTGCATTTTCTGCTTCGCAAGTGAGAAAAGCTTTCTGACATGCAAAACCAAACAGGAGAAATGCTTTTTTGGCAGGAAGACAATTTGGCAGCACTCCAAAAAAGGAGCAGAGTGTCTGACCGGTCAATGGCACTGCCAAAACAATTTGTTTCAAGGTTAATGACCTGATGGATGAAGAAACGGTTGATGAAATTCTGGGTGGAAAACTGAAAATATGTCAAAGCAGGCGCGGTTATCGTTTTAATCTGGATTCTCTCATTCTGGCGCACTTTGTTTCCTTGAAGTCCCGGACCGTCAACCTTGATCTGGGATGCGGAAACGGGATTATGGCACTGGTGCTGGCCGGCCGTTATGTCCATACGAGATGGCACGGACTGGAAATTCAGCACGGCCTTGCCCTGCTGGCGAAAAAAAATGTTGAGCTAAACGGGATGCAGCGGCGTGTAATTATCAACGAGGGAGATGCACGGGATATAAAAAAAATTTATACCCCGAATTCTTTTGACAATATCATTTTTAATCCGCCTTACCGTAAAATTGATTCAGGACGCATCAATCCTCTGCCGGAAAAGGCCATTGCCCGTCATGAAAT
>CAZXIP010000100.1:0-7123 GCA_964640755.1 uncultured Smithella sp.
TGTTATAATATGCCTCCGCATAACGCGGCTTATTCTCGATTGCCCTTCCATAATCCTCAATTGCCTGATGATGGTTGCCAAGAGCCAAATAGATATTCCCCCGGCTGTTATAGGCCGTAGCATAATCCGGTTTGATCTCGATGGCCTTATTTATATCCTCAATTGCCTTCTTGTAATTGCCAAGAGATAGATAGACATTACCCCTGTTATTATAGGCTTCCGGAAAATCGGGTTTGATTTCGACTGCCCTGTTAAAATCCTCTATAGCCTGCTGGTATCCGCCAAGAGCGTGATAGGCATTACCCCGGTTATTATAGGTCTTCTCATGACGCGGCTTGATTTCGATTGCCCTGTTAAAATCCTCTATCGCCTGCTTATATCTGCCCTGGCCGTAATAGGCGACACCCCTGTTGTCATAGGCGAGCCAACTGTTGTCATTAACCGCCAGGGCGTTATCATACAACGTAAAGTTGTTCTGCCAGTACCCGACTTGCTTCCAGGAAATAATGGAAAGGCACACTATGCTTAATGCAGCTGCCGCAAAAAGCATTTCCCTCCGGTATTTCCATTCTTTCAAGAGCCCAGGAATACCCCATGCCACCATGATGAACAGTCCAATCAGGGGAATATAAGCATACCGGTCCGCCATAGCCTGAGAGCCAACCTGCACGATACCAATCACAGGTACAAGTGTGCCCAAATACCATAACCAACCCGTTGCCAGATAGGCATGCCTTTTACCCATTCTGAAAACGGCTATAGTAATGACTATCAGCAGGAATAGTGCGCCAAAGACCTGCCAGAGCAACAACCCCTCAGGATAAGGGTAAAAGACCGAAAGATTATTCGGCCAGATCATCTTCCCAATGTAAGCGATATAGGAAATGAAGGCATTCCCGATACGAACAGCCGGTGACAACACCTCAACAGACGAGACAGACCCCCCTTTTTGTTGCGCCATGTATGTTGCAACACTTGAAAGAAGTGCCAGGACAAAAAGAGGAATTTTTTCCCAAAGCAAAGGATAGATCAATGACCATTTATATTCTGGGTGGTCTGTTTTCTTTGCATCCAATATTTCCTTTACAGCATTCTTCTTTTTAGGTTTCTTTTTTTGCCGGTCGGACGTCAAGGTTTTCAATGCTTCAGGCTGAACATTCTGACGCGGATTTATTTCACCAAAGCGCTGCAGAGGCCAGTAATCCAAAAGCAGCAGAACAAAAGGAAGGGTTACCAGCATGGGTTTTGCCATCAGGCCCAATGCAAAAAACAGAATAACAAAGAAATATCTCCGGAACCCAGGATGTTCCACATAATAACTGTACGCTCCAAGGGTGAGCATCCAGAAGAATGTGGAAAGAACATCCTTGCGCTCTGCGATCCAGGCGACAGACTCTACATGGAGGGGATGTATCGCAAACAGGGCGGCGACAAAGGCACACGGCCAGATGGTTTTTGTCATCCGGAGCAATATCAGGAACAGAAGTACGGTATTCATCACATGGAAGAGAAGATTAATCAGATGATACCCGGAGGGATTGAGGTCGAAGATCGAATGATCCAGCATTAAGGACAGCCATGTCAGTGGATGCCAATTAGCGCTTTTCCGGACTAATTCAGAAGAAAAGGCCTGTTTTACACTGTCCCCATTCAGGCCGGATTGTACGTAAGCATTTTCATACACGTACATACTGTCATCATAATTGATAAAGCCGCAGTCCTTGAGCTGCCAGAAGGTAATAACCGTGAGGGTCACCAGGGCTGCGCAAATCAAGGCAGGCATCCAATGCTTAAATTGGTTGGCTTCCGGGCTCAACCTGCCATTTGCAGCAAAATTTTTTTTGGATCCTTCGGTCATTTTTTATATCTCGAATTTTTCTGGAGTAGTTATCATATATTGACCCGGAATTCAGCCCTATTCTGATTTTTACCAACAGCAATATTTTATAGATCGATGATATCGACACAATCAACCACCTCGCATCATAGACATCCGATCTTCTTAAACCGGAATCATCTGAGGGGGCTCACTGTAGGCTGAGCGCTGCTTGAGATAGGATAAAAGATGATTGTAAATGTGATCGATTCTGTCTGATTCCGGCAGGGCATACCTGATTTTTTTCAGGTAATCCCGTTCCTGAATGACCCGGAAAGCGGGTTGAAAATTAATGTCGTAAATCCAGGCCATCTGAAGAAGCTTGAAGTCATTGAGCGACTGCATTTGCTGCATGCTGATCATTTTGCCATTTAGGAGACTGGCCAGGATTTCATCAGATATACCCGGCGTATCCGGCAGATCCAGTTCAATGGCATTGCTTTTTTCCCCAGGACCTGCACAATAATAGTCGGACACCAGATTAAAAATATCCAGTTTATCCGCATCCCGGAGCAGCCTGCTGAAATGCATGCAGATAGGGGTTTCACCGTTCGGAATGCTTAAGCGGTTGTGGAAGGATATCGCTTGCAGGATCAGGCTGCGGGTCTCTTCGTTTAATGCTGCCAGAGTGTTTTCCCTTCGAAGCACATCAACACCGAGTTTTGCATGGTTTTCTGATTTCCTGTCTACAAAAGTGCGATAACGGGTGAATTGATCGAAGCGGCCAATATCATGAAACAGGGCCATCGCCTCGGCAATCCTCAGACCGTTTTGACTCATGCCGAGTTGCCTGCCAATAATCAGAATCTCACTGCAGACCCTCAAGGAGTGCTTTTCTTTCAGCACGATGGCCTGCTGTGTTACAGGGTCAGCGCAATAGAATGACCGGACATAATGAGCAAACCATTTTTTCAAATGATTCAAATCAGTTTCTGTTAAACAATATGGGGTTTGAGTTTCCACGACTTTTCCTTTACCGGCAAAGCGGATTAGCATAACGGAGCAGGAAAAGCAAATTTCGACCGGCGTCAGACGGAACTCTCGAATTCCGCCCTGCAGAAGCCGGAAAGACAAAACAAACAAGGCTTTGATGGGGATTATGGACCACAGATTATTTTTCGTAAGTTATCAAGATGTGACTCAGCCGTTATCTGCTTCCAGACGGGCTTATCAAATGGAACGTGAACGATTACTTTGTAATTTTTATCATAAAAAGTTTTGGACAAATACCGGGACATACCTTTTTTACAATCAATTTCATTTAAATAGGTCATTTGTGAAAGTCCGTCCCAGTTTTCGGTCAATGGCCCGGTCTTTTTCAGGCCCGTCATGAATTTCTCCCTGCTTTCATCAGAGAATATATACTTATTCCAAACCTGAAGGATATCCTTTGGCTGATGCTTTATGCGGGCCTTGTCATATAACAGAACACCTCCATCAGCAGTCGTTCCATATTCCGCCCAATCCGATGCGCTCGTAATCGCAACAGAAGATTGTTCTTTCGTTTTGTTTTTCGCGCAGCCGATAGAAACAGCTATCATTAAAACAATGACCATCACCACAGCTATTTTGACTTGCTCCATCATGATTTCCGCCTCATTTTACCGCTATTCTTCCATATAAGGCCCAACGAGCTCATCCCATTCTTTTTCAGTTTTACATTTCTTTTCATAGACAAAACAATAAACACCATCGGAAGAAAACATCCCGCGAAGATTTGGTTTGTCAACGTCATATAAAATCTTTCGTTTTGTTACCGGATTGTAAAACAACATATAGCATTTATTACGTTTCTTGTTATGATGACTCGCGTAAAAACCGGAATAAATCGCATCGTAGCTTTTCTTGAAAAACTCTTCACTACTTTTATCGCATTTTGCCTGCAGTTGATCATCTGCTTTATTGTTGTCCCCGCATCCGGCAACAATAAACAGGACAACCCCAAAAAACAAAAGAATGGAATTCTGAAACATCTTCATACAGCCCCCATCAATGAACGTACGCATTGATCAAGATGAAACAATGATTAAAATTATTTGGGCAAGTGAAACACATATACGATACTTTTTCAAGGTGACAGATTTTTCTCAATAAAAAAGGGGCTGAGAAAAAATCTCAACCCCCTTGATTCAATGGTGGGTCAGGGCAGAATTGAACTGCCGACACTCGGATTTTCAGTCCGATGCTCTACCGACTGAGCTACCGACCCGCCTTGCTTTTTTATCTTAAAAAGGCTGGAAACCTCTATAAAATCTGACTTCCTTTGTCAAGGTATTTTTTGGCTGTCCATGCCTGCCGCATCCTCACGGGGCGGTATTTCAGGCTTGTTCGTTTCCATTGGTCCAATGTCACCTGACATGCCGTTGAATGCAACTGGCCCCTGCGACGGCCGGCCGGAATCGGGAATGGAAATTCCATTCGCGTTTCCCCGCGGTTCACGGATAATAACGACCGTATCTGCAATTTTATCATGCCATGCCTGCTTTTTTTTATCAAAGGCCGCCCAGATATAACCGAGAGGTATTGTAAACAGTAAACTGGAAACCAGATAACCCGCTGATCTTAAAAAAGCGGTGCCGAAAGAAATCGGGCTGCCGTCGGTGTGCACGACCTGCAGGACCAGCAGTTTTTTACCGGGCGTCCGTCCGGTGAGTCCCTGAAAAAATGTAAAATAAGCGATAAACAAAAACGTGTAGCATGAGAGGATGACCATTCCAATCGGGCCAAGACGTTCAACATCGTTCAGTTCGTCGATCAAAATCTGACTGTCATTAGAGACCACTCCGGTAAAATAGGCAATGCCGGCCACAATCATCAGAATAAAAAAAACAACAAAAATGATGAAACTATCAATCGAATAGGCGACAAAACGCCGCCAGAATCCTGCATACGGGTATGTCGTCATTTTTCTTCCTCCCCCGCCCGGCTGAATATGCCTTTTTCATACTGGATAATGGACAAAATGGCCGCGGCGGCTGTTTCAACTTTCAAAATCTGCCTGCCAAGACTCACTGAAACAAAACCTGCCTCTTTGGCCAGGTTTACTTCATCGCGCGACAGACCGCCTTCGGGGCCCACAATAATGAAATAACAGACGGCACCTGCAAACCGCTTCTCATTTAGAGCATCTCTGATGCTTAGCTGATCTTCTTCTTCCCAGAAAATCAGTTTCCGGTCGTCGGGTACTGACCGGGTGAGCATATCGGCAAAAGACAACACCGGTTCGACAGCGGTTACCCGGACACTGCGCGCACAGCGGGACGCTTCACGAACAATTTTCTGCCATCGGGCGACTTTCATCGACGCTTTTTCCCCTTCGATACGGCTTACCGATCGGACTGAGATGAAAGGGACAATAACGTCCGCACCCAGCTCAGCTGCGGTTTTAACAATCAAATCCATTTTCCCGGCTTTCGGAATCGCCTGGGCCAGGGTAACATTTATTTTTCTCTTTGTCTCCGGAAACTGCTTTCCCAGACTTAAAATGACATCGGAGGCTCCAAATCTGTCAATGCACGCTTCAAATTCATGTCCAAAACCGTCAAAGACAATGATCCTGTCGCCCGACCTGAGACGGAGCACCGTTTTTAAATACCGGAGATTATCCTTACCCAACAGACAGGTTGATGCATTCTGGAGTGATTCTGGACTGTATATTCTGGGTAAGGTCAACGCAAAATGTTCCTCGAAAGACTTTTTTACCGTCTGGGCATCATCAGGATTTTCCGTCCGCCGAATTATTCCTGAGAACGTAACACACCCATTCCTTTTCGGTGAGTTTATTCTGCAGCACAAGCGGCGCAACAATGAAATGCTCTTCAATCGCGGGGATATCGGGTTCAATGATTCCGGAAATAATCATGTAGCCACCGGGCACCAGGAGTCTGACCAGATGCGCGTGCATCTTAAGCAGCAATTTTGCTGTCAGGTTTGCAATGATCAGATTGCGCGATTCCTTTATGCGCATGGCATCTTCCTTGAGAATGTGCAAACGGTCAGCGACGGAATTGATGACGGCATTCTCGGCCGCAATCTCAGTCGCCTTGGGATCGTTGTCGACGCAAATCACATCCTGAGCGCCCATTTTGGCTGCAGTAATCCCCAGGATTCCCGTCCCGCAGCCGACATCAAGAACTTTCCAATCCTTGATGGATCGATCTTTCATAATGATATCTTCAATCGCTTCCATGCACATCCGCGTCGAAGCGTGCTGACCGGTGCCGAAAGCCATTCCCGGATCAATTTCAACAACAATATCACGACTTTCCGGGGCATATCTTTCCCAGGTCGGTTTGACAACAATATTCTTGCAGACACGAATCGGTTTGAAATACTTTTTCCATTGCTCTCCCCAATCCGGATCGGTAATGATGTCTGTTTCAAGCGAGGGGGCACTGACTTCAGGAAATATTTCCTCAAGGCTCTTTAAATATTTGCGTATGGTATAAATCCGTTTTTCGCTGCGGACATCGGCGGGGAAAAATGCGTTAATGACTTCAAAACCTTCAGACTCAGGAAAGTCATCTGCTCCCGGCGGCAGCAATGATTCCGAAAAGACACCCTGTGCGCCTGTCTCGTCCAGAAAGTTACTTACGGCATCAATCAGGTCCGCAGACGCCCTTATTTTAATCTTCAGCCATTTTTCCGGATCTTTCGAAGTCATATTCAAGCCTTATTGATTTCAGGTACTGTTAATAATTGTTTTCTTCATATAACTTGTTTTCATGAAGATATCAAGCTGCGTCATTCAAAAACAGAGGGCCTAACTGCTTAAAGCCGACATCATCGCCATTCGGGAAAACGTATTTTCATCTTGACAAAGTTCCGGCAAAACATTATTCTGTTACTGGTAATACCACCAGCCACATGAGCAAAAAGGAGAAGAAATGCTGGAACAATTAATAGAACCCCTCCGGGCCGACAGCCTCAAAGATGTGTTTGTTCTTCGGTTTGAAGAACTGATCCTTTCGGGAAAAATAAAAATAGGCCAGAAGCTTCCATCGGAGCGGGAGCTGGCTCTGCAGCTGAGCGTAAGCCGCCCTGTGGTGCATGAAGGCCTGGTCGAACTTGCGTCTCGCGGGATGGTTTCGCTTAAACCGCGTATTGGCACCACCGTCAATGATTACCGGAAGCAGGGGTCGATCTCCCTGCTGGCATCGCTGATCCAGTACCAAAAAGGAAAACTGGAACCTGAACTTCTGGAAAGCCTGCTGGATCTGAGAATGCTTCTGGAGCCGGCCTATGCCA